>CAZBUF010000463.1:0-6288 GCA_964495025.1 uncultured Bacteroidales bacterium
ACGCTTTTATATTTACCCCAGGGCCGATAAGCTTACAAATGTCTTAAACTATATTGAAAAGGAATATGTTGATCATGTCTCAAAAGGGGAGCTGGTTGAAAAGGCCATCCCAAAAATTCTTGAAGATCTTGATCCTCACTCCCAATATATTCCTGCAAAGGACGTACAAAGAGTGAATGAACCGCTTGAAGGTAATTTCACAGGTATAGGTGTACAGTTTAATATGCTTAATGATACATTGGTTATTATCAGTACTATTGCCAACGGTCCGTCCGAAAAGATCGGTATTCTCGCGGGCGACCGTATCATAAAAGTCGATAATGAAATTGTTGCAGGCGTCAATATGCCGAGTGATTCTATTGTTAACCTTCTCAGGGGGCCAAAAGGCACCAAAGTTAACGTTGATATCCTGAGAAGGGATGTTGATGAAATGATCCCTTTTGAGATTGTTCGTGATAATATCCCTCTTTACAGCATTGATGTGGGATATATGCTAACCGGCGATATAGGATATATTAAGATAAATAAGTTCTCAAGGACAACGTATGAGGAATTTGTTGCCACTTTCAATGAATTACATTCGAAGGGGTTGAAGAAATTGGTGCTTGATCTCAGAAATAATGGCGGTGGTTATATGACTACAGCCACATATATTATTGATGAGTTCCTGGGAGGGGAGGAGTTGATGGTGTATACGGAAGGCAACGCAAGAAAGAGAGAAGATTACCGTTCCAAAGAAGGGGGGATATGCAGGGATATTGAACTGGTAGTATTAATTGATGAAGGTTCTGCATCGGCAAGTGAAATATTTGCAGGAGCGATACAGGATAATGACAGGGGAGTAGTAATCGGCAGGAGAACATTTGGCAAGGGGCTTGTTCAGGAACAGAAACTTTTATCAGACGGATCAGTTATCAGGTTAACCATAGCAAGATACTATACACCAACGGGAAGATGTATTCAGAAACCATATGAAAACGGCATGGATGAATACCTTAATGATTTAAATAACAGGTATATACAGGGAGAATTTACTTCTGAAGACAGCATACATTTTGATGATTCACTGAAATACATAACACCGGAAGGCAAGGTTGTGTTCGGCGGCGGCGGCATTATGCCCGACATATTTATACCTATTGACACAACAGGCATCACGGATTATTATATTGATATAAGAAACAGGGGACTGATATACCGTTTTGCTCTTAAATATGCTGATGATAACAGGGTATTTCTTGAAAAAATGGAAAAACCCGAACAGTTTGTGAAATATTTTAATAAGAGGGATGTGCTGGGTGATTTCATAAAATTTGCCGAAGGAGAAGGTGTGCCTCCGGTTGCTGATGAGATCAATATCTCCGCGCAGATACTGAAAGTACAGATGAACGCATACATAGCAAGAAATATAATTGACAACGCAGGATTTTACCCCATAATAAGGGAGATTGACCTGACTCTTCAGGAAGCGGTAAAACTTCTGGAACAGGAAAAAAAATAGCTGCCCGGAAAACGGACAGCTATGAAAATATATAGTTATAGATATGTTCTATTTCGTATATCCGTAAACTGCGATATCTCCCAGTTCTTCTTCTATCCTTAGCAACTGGTTATATTTTGCCATCCGGTCGGAGCGGCTGAGTGAGCCTGTTTTTATCTGTCCGGAGTTTGTAGCAACAGCAATATCAGCTATGGTTGTATCTTCGGTTTCTCCAGAACGGTGAGATGTTACCGTAGTATAACCTGCCCTGTGTGCCATTTCTATACAATTAAGGGTTTCAGTTAGGGAGCCTATCTGGTTGACTTTTATTAATATGGAGTTGGCACAGCCCATATCAATGCCTTTTTTAAGGAACTCAACATTGGTAACGAACACATCGTCACCGATGATCTGACATCTGTCGCCGATACTCTCGGTTAATAACTTCCATCCATCCCAGTCATTCTCTGACATCCCATCCTCAATAGTATCGATCGGATATTTGCCTAAAAGCTCTGCCAGGTATTCCGTTTGTTCTTTGGAGCTTTTTATTGCACCGCTTTCTCCTTCGAACTTCCTGTAGTTGTATTTTCCATTTTCAAAGAATTCTGAAGCAGCACAGTCGAGGGCAATAGAAACATCACCGCCGTCCTCTTTTCTTCCGGGCTTATATCCTGTTGCTTTTATGGCTTTAAGAATAGAATCCAGAGCATCTTCGGTGCCTGTGAGTTTAGGGGCAAAGCCGCCTTCATCACCAACAGCTGTACTTAATCCCCTGTCTTTTAATACTTTTTTAAGGGAGTGAAATACTTCAGATCCCATTCTCAGGCCCTCTCTGAAATTTTTAGCACCTATAGGACGGATCATAAATTCCTGGAAAGCAATAGGAGCATCGGAGTGTGAACCGCCGTTAATGATGTTCATCATGGGTATTGGCAGTGTTACTGCATTGGTGCCGCCGATGTACCTGTATAAGGGCATGTCGTGATACATAGATGCAACTTTGACAACAGCCAGGGATACACCTAATATTGCATTTGCCCCAAGCTTGCTCTTTGTTTTTGTGCCATCCAGTTCAATCATCATTTTATCAATACCTACCTGGTCAAGAGCATTCATCCCAATAATTTCTTTTGCTATAATTTTATTGACATTGTCAACAGCTTTAAGTACACCTTTGCCAAAATACCTTTTTTTGTCTCCGTCCCTTAGTTCAAGTGCCTCGTTTTCACCTGTTGATGCTCCTGAAGGTACCGCAGCTCTTCCGATAAATCCGCTTGCTATGGTAACCTCAACTTCAATTGTTGGATTTCCACGTGAATCCAATATTTCGCGTGCATGTACATTAGTAATTTGCCCCATGATTTTATAATTTTATTATTATAATTAAAAAAAGTATTTCTGAAATATAATATTACGATGAATCTCCGTGCTAATTTATAACTGGCAATATCCGGGAGCTTTATTCCTTTTTTTCATTACCGGTACCGTTATTATCTTCCTCTTCTTTTTTCTTATCACTATCAGTTTCAGCATCCTTCACTTCTGTTTCCGGCTGAACTTCTTCAGCAACTTCCTTTAGTTCAACTTCAGGCTGAGCTTCTTTAACATCTGCTTCAGCAGCAACTTCCTTTACTTCAGTTTCAGGCTGAGCTTCTTTAACATCTGCTTCAGCGGTTACTTCCGGTTGCATGTCTTCAGCAACTTCCTCATCGGTAACTTCCGCCGGGGTAGCTTCACTTACCTCGGGTGTTTTTTCTTCAGGTGCTGTTTCCTGCTGTGTCTCTGCTTCAGCATCCTTCATTTCTTTTTCCGGCTGCACTTCCTCAGAAACTTCCTTCACTTCAGCTTCAGGCTGCAGTTCCTCAGAAACTTCCTTCACTTCAGTTTCAGGCTGAGCTTCTTTAACATCTGCTTCAGCGGCAGCTTCCGGCTGCAATTCTTCAGCACCTTCTTCAGCGGCAACTTCTGTTACATCTGATGCCGGTACGGCTGTTTCAGCAGGTTCCTGTGCATCCACTGCTCCGGCTTGTGCTGTTTTATCAGCATGACCTGGTTCCGCTCCTTTTTTCTTAAGGCCTCTTCTCCTTCGGCGGGTTGTTTTTCCTTCAGCTTCCGCTTTCGCGGTAAGAAGATTTTCATTGTAATCAACAAGCTCAATCACACACATATCGGCGTTATCACCCAACCTGTTGCCTATCTTGAGTATTCTCGTATATCCACCGGGTCGCTCGGCAATTTTAGGTGATATTTCTCTGAATAATTCTGTGACAGCATCTTTATCCTGGAGATAACTAAAAGCAATCCTCCTTGAATGTGTAGAGTCATCCTTTGATTTTGTGATCAGAGGTTCAACAAACATTCTTAATGCTTTAGCCTTTGCTGTTGTTGTTGTTATTTTTTTATGCATTATTAAAGATGCAGCCATATTTGACAGCATAGCTTTCCTGTGTCCTTTCTTCCTGCTTAGATGGTTAAAGCTTTTTCTATGTCGCATTACAGTATCTTATTTTAAGTTATTATCCGGATCGTTGAACCAACAAAAGTAAACCCGTATATCCGGATTATTAATGAGTTAATATTATTAATCTTTGTCAAGTTTATATTTGGAAGTATCCATTCCGAATGAAAGATTCATGCTTTCAAGCAGTTCATCCAGTTCGGTCAGGGATTTTTTCCCAAAGTTTCTGAATTTCAGCAGATCATTTTTATTGAATTTTACCAAATCTCCTAATGTATCAACTTCGGCTGCTTTAAGGCAGTTTAACGCCCTCACTGAAAGATCCAGGTCAACAAGCTTGGTTTTCAGTAACTGGCGCATATGAAGGACTTCCTCATCAAATTCTTCCTGGGCTGATTTTTCATCTGCCTCAAGAGTGATCTTTTCATCTGAGAACAGCATGAAATGATAGATTAGTATCTTTGCAGCCTCTTTTAATGCCTCCTTGGGATGAATAGAACCATCGGTCTGTATCTCAAGGATTAATTTCTCGAAGTCTGTTTTTTGTTCGACCCTGTAATTTTCTACTGCATATTTCACATTTCTTATAGGAGTGAAAATTGCATCAATAGGAATAAGTCCAAACTCCGCATCCAGGGGCTTATTTTCTTCCGCCGGCACATAACCCCTGCCTTTGTTAAGCATGATCTCCATCTGCAGTTCAACATCCTGTTCCATATGACAGATTATGAGTTCAGGATTTAAAACCTCAAAACTGCTCAGGAATCTGTTCAGATCACCGGCTTTAAATGTTTCCTGCCCTGTGATAGTGACAACAATTTTTTCATTATCAACATCCTCGATGAGCTTCTTAAATCGTATTTGCTTCAGGTTCAGTATTATTTCAGTCACATCTTCTATTACACCTGTAATAGAAGAAAATTCATGCTCAATTCCCTCTATTTTAATTGTTGTTATTGAATATCCTTCCAGGGAAGAAAGGAGAATTCTTCTCAGGGCATTACCTATGGTAATACCATATCCCGGTTCCAATGGTCGAAATTCGAATTTTCCTGATTTCTCATCGGAATCGATCATTATGACCTTATCTGGTTTTTGAAAAGCTAATATTGCCATAAAAACGTATTATTATTTAGATTATTTAGAATACAATTCAACAATGAGTTGTTCTTTTATATTTTCAGGAATTTCCTCTCTTTCAGGTATATTAAGGAATTTTCCGGCCATTTCGTTAGAATCAAACTCAAGCCATGAGTAGGCATTTCTGTAATTTGTCAGAGAATCCCTTATAGACTGAAGGGCTTTTGATTTCTCACGTACTCCGATAATATCCCCTGATTTTAATGTATATGAAGGGATATTAACTATTTCACCGTTAACAGTAATATGCCTGTGAGACACGAGTTGTCTTGCAGCATTTCGTGTAGGTGCAATTGACAGGCGATATACAACATTATCAAGTCGCGATTCAAGCAACTGTAGTAGCACTTCACCCGTAATTCCTTTACTGCCTGAAGCTTTCTTGAATAAATTCAAAAATTGCTTTTCAAGAATGCCGTATGTGCTTTTCGCTTTTTGTTTTTCCTTTAGCTGCAGTCCGTATTCAGACATTTTTTTTCTTTTCCTGTTTATCCCGTGCATCCCCGGCGGATAATTTTTTCTTTCATAGTATTTATCTGTCCCGAATATCGGATCTCCGAATTTTCTTGCCACCTTTGTTTTTGGACCTATATATCTAGCCATTTACAATATTTAGTTTTTAGATAATAAAAATTATATTTTATGTTTATACGCGTCGTCTGTTTGGCGGTCTGCATCCATTATGAGGTAAAGGAGTGACGTCAACTATTTCAATAACTTCAATACCTGAAGTATGAATAGTTCTTATGGCAGACTCTCGTCCTGCACCCGGCCCTTTAACAAATACTTTTACTTTCCTTAAACCTAAATCATACGCCGTTTTTGCACAATTAGTGGCAGCCATCTGAGCAGCATATGGTGTATTCTTCTTTGATCCCTTAAATCCCATTTTGCCTGCTGATGCCCATGAAATAACCTGCCCCTGGCTATTTGTCAGTGATATGATGATGTTGTTAAATGACGCATGAATATGAGCCTGTCCTACAGGTTCAATTTTTACAACCTTCTTTCTTGATGTTCCTGTTTTCTTTGCCATAATTTACTCTTATTTAGTTGCTTTCTTTTTATTTGCAACAGTTCTTCTTCTGCCCTTTCTCGTGCGGGCGTTGTTTTTAGTACTCTGGCCTCTTACGGGGAGGCCTATACGGTGCCGTATTCCCCTGTAGCTACCAATGTCCATTAGTCTTTTTATGTTCATTTGAACATT
>CAZBUF010000464.1:0-4929 GCA_964495025.1 uncultured Bacteroidales bacterium
TTATGGATCATCACCTTATTTCGAAACTGAAGATGATGACTGGTTAGATATGAATGGGATACAGTCGGGACAAAGTGGGCATCATGTATATGATTCTATGCGTCCATATCCAAATTTTGAAGCAATTAGTGATGATTTTCTGGAAGACGAAAATTTACCAACGGCAGATTTGGAATCGTTATATGAAGAAGGTCCTTGGGCTGGTGATGAGAGTCCGTACACCAGGGGTAATGATTATGATGTGAGAAAATCGGCTTATTGGTCGGTATTTGCTGGCGCATACGGATATACATATGGTAACAATAATGTATGGCAGTTTTATAATGATGGAGATATAGTTAGATATGGTGCTAATGAAGAATGGGAAATTTCCATGACAAGTTCTGGAGCTAATCAAATGATCCATTTAAAGAATTTAATAGAATCCAGGCCATACATGAAGAGAAGATCCGATCAGAGCCTTATTACTACTACATATCCAAATCTTGTTGATACAAATCATGTTCAGGCAATGAGAGCTGATGATAGCAGTTATGCTTTTATATACATACCAACCAATCGAACATTTGAAATAGATATGGAAAAATTTCAGGACTCCTTATATGCATGGTGGTATAATCCGACAGATGGACAGATATATGATAACAGTGGAATTGTACTTGATCCAAAAGAGCCTTTTGGAACATTTTCTAATAGCGGTACTCAGCCTTTTACATCTCCAGATACTATTTCACCTGACTGGGTACTAATATTGGATGATGTAAATGAGGATTTCATTCCTCCCGGTGAAACTGTTCAAGATGATACAATACCAAATGCACCATATATCTTATATAAATTTGGGTCATGCTGTACTTCATGTTTTCAATTTTGTACAAACTGTTATATTGGAATTACTTGGACAGATCTATCTTCAAACGAAGATGGCTTTATAATTGACCGTAGGATTGTGGGTGATTCAGTATATACTGAAATTGGAAATGTTGATGAAAATATTACTGATTTTATTGATTATAATGTAACTCATAATATTTCTTATATATACCGTGTTAAGGCATATAATAATATTGGGTTTTCATATTCAAATGAAGTTGAAAGTGATATAATAGGTTACATAGTAAATATAAGTAATCAATTGAATCCTTCTGAAAAAGATGAAAAAGAAGGATATGTAAAAATTAAAAGAAATATTATTGATACATGTGACTTAATCATATATTATGATATATCTGGTACAGCCTCTACTTATGATTATGAGGTAAGCCCTGAATTTTCAGATTCAATAATTATTCCTAAAGATAGTATTTCGATTAAATTCAACATAACACCTGTTAATGATACTTTTATCGAGGGTAATGAGACAATTGTATTTAATCTTCAGGAAAGTCCCAATTATACTATCAATAATCCTGTTAATATTACATTAACAATATATGATAATGATAATTCAGACATTATTTATGCTCCTTCTGACTTATTAATAGTGATTTCTGGAACTACAGGAGTTGAGTTTAAGTGGAAAGATAACTCAGATAATGAATCAGGTTTTGAAGTAGAACGATTATCACAGGATGAAGATGATTATAGTCTAATAGCAGAAGTTACAGCAAATGATACAAGTTATCAAGATAGTAATCTCAATCCAGATACTGAATATAAATATCGATTAAGAGCAGTAAATAATAGCACGTGTTCAGATTATTCTGATACTTTAATTATCACAACAGTTCCGTCTCCTTTGCCGGCATTAACTAGTCAGTTAACTGACACAGCCTCAGTAGGCGATAACTATATCTATACAATTACCGCAACAAATAGTCCAACAAGCTATAATGCAACAGGATTACCCAGCGGCTTAAGTGTTAATACATCAACAGGAGTAATAAGCGGTACACCGACTATTGCTGATGAGTACAATGTTATTATCAGTGCAACAAATGCGGAAGGAACAGAACAGGATACCCTGCACCTGACAATAAATGAACAGTCGCAGGGAAATCTAATAGCCCACTGGCCGTTTAACGGGAATGCAAATGATACTACGGGCAATCATGATGCTACTGCATATAATGTAACTTATCAAACCAACAGCAAGGTAGGTTCGTACTCAGTTAACCTCGATGGTTCCAGTAGGTATATCGATTGCGGAACAATAGACCTTGGTAACGAATTTACTATTACAGGCTGGTATTATTTTTGGGGAACAGACAACTACAGGACCCTGTTTGCAAATACTTCATATAACTCAGGAAGCGGACTTATCGGCGTTATAAATGGTTCAAACGGACAATTTTCTTTTACTTCATATAATGGAAGCAACACGGAAACTGCTTATTCTACTACAGGGAACCATGAATCAGCAGAATGGATCCATTTTGCATTTGTTATTGACCGCGCAAACGGAGTATGTAATATTTTCGCAAATGGCGAAGATGAAAGTTACGATACCATAATATTAACTGATTTTGAAAATAATGCAGCATTAAGGCTTGGCCGGCAAATAAATGACGGTTATAAGTTGTGGGGTTATCTTGACGATGTCAGAATATATTCCGGTTTATTAAATGCCCAGGAAATTATCAGCGTTATGAATGATTCACTCATGCCACCACCTAATCCGCCGGTAATTACTAGCTCTCTAACTGCCGCAGGAACAGTTGATGAAAGTTTTAACTACAATATAACTGCGACGAATAATCCAGCAAGTTATAATGCAACTGGATTACCTTCAGGATTAAGTGTTAATACATCAACAGGTCTTATAAGTGGAACACCTGCCATTGCTGATGAGTACTACGTAATTATCAGTGCAGCAAATGCTACAGGAACAGGGCAGGATACTTTGCATTTGTCTATAAATGAGCAGTCTCAGAATGATTTAATTGCACACTGGCCATTTAACGGAAATGCGAATGATACTACGGGCAATCATGATGCTACATCATACGGTCCCTATTCAACAAACAGCAAGGTAGGTTCGTATTCAGTTAACCTCAATGGTTCCGGCAGATATGTCGATTGCGGTACAATAGACCTCGGCAACGAATTTACAGTTACAGGATGGTATTATTTCTGGGGAACGGACAACTACAGGACCTTGTTTGCAAATACTTATTATAACTCCGGTACCGCCGGATTTGTTAGTATCATTAATGGTTCAACAGGGCAATTTGTTTTTACATCTTACAATGAAAGCAGTACGGAAAACGGTTTTTCAACAACAGGAAATCATGAATCAGAAGAATGGATACATTTTGCATTTGTCATAGACAGGACAAACGGTGTATGTAAGATTTATGTTAATGGCGAAGATGAAAGTAACGATACAACTATATTAACTGATTTTGGAAATAATGCAACAATACATCTTGGCCAGCAAACAAATGGCGGTTATAAGTTATGGGGTAACCTGGACGATATCAGAATATATTCATACGAGCTGGATGCTTCGGAAATAGATGATATTTATAATTTGCTTAAAAGCACACGCGGCAAAGCGGAACCTGAAATTGATATTGATAATAAAGGTGAGGTAAAATATTATCCGGTTCCGTTCCGCGATATATTACATCTTACAAATACATCGGAAATAAAGATGATAAAGGTTCTGAATATCCTTGGTGAAACCAAAATGATTGTGAAACCCGAAGGACTGGGGAAAATGGATATTAATACTGAACATCTTCCTAGGGGCTTATATTTTCTGAAACTTATATATACGGAAGATAATGTGGAAATTATGAGTGTGGTTAAGAATTAAAAGCCGGCTTTTTGAATATATTGGATACTATCCTGGGGTTATATACCCTCAAGGATAGTATCCTTAAATACCCAGGCTAACCAATATTATACCCCCGATAATAACCAGTGCGCCGATAAGTTTTTTTATATCAGGCTTTTCCTTTAGAAGTATTATACCAAGCAGGATAGCAAATATTATGGATATCAGCCTGACCGGCACTGCAATACTTACCATGACCTCCCTCAGTGCCACACGGAAAGTGAAGAACGACAGGAAAACAGTTATCCCGCCCAGCAAAATAAAGTACCAGTGTTTGGGCAGATATGATCTGAAAGATTGCCTTTCCCATACAATTGAATAGATAATAAGGTTGGCTGACATAAAAACAAGAATAAACCCGATATAGGTTACAAGGTTAAAAGATGAGATCTTCGACTTGTCGAAAATAGCCCCGAAGGAATACATCAGGGAGGCAGCAAGGGCAAACCTTGCCCCCCTGTAGTCTTTACTAAGCTGAAACATCTTTTTAATCTCAATCCATGTGAATGAATTAAGCTTTACCATAAATGCCCCCATGATGGTTATAAGTATCCCCAGACCTGTAAGGAATGATATTTTCTCACCCAGAATGAAGAAGGCCCATACTGGTATAAGTACAGGGCTCAGGACAGTAAGGGGGTAGTGTGTTGAGATATTGCCGTGTTCGTATGATCTTGATACAAAAACCTGGTAAAGGATATAAAAAAAGGATGCTCCGTAAATATAAGGAACATTATTCCATGGGATATTTTTAAAATTTCCTGTGGCAAAAACAATAGCAGCGGCAGTTAATCCTCCCACCGTGAACATGCATACAAGAAAAGCCCTGCTTCCGTCTGATCTTCGCATCAGGAAATTGTAAAAAGCATGCAGGAAAGCCGAAAGGATTATGAATATCAGGAATTCTACTTTCATTAATGAAGATTAAATTTAATGCTTCAGGATAATCAAAGCTAATAAATTATTCGTTAATTGTTTTTTGCTATTGTCAGTAATTTAACCATTTAACAATTTAGCAATTTAACAGTTTAACAATTTAGCAATTTAACAATTTAACAATTTAGCAATTTAACCATTTAACAGTTTAACAATTTAGCAATTTAACAATTTAACAATTTAGCAATTTAACCATTTAACAATTTAGCAAT
>CAZBUF010000465.1:0-10052 GCA_964495025.1 uncultured Bacteroidales bacterium
TAGCAATTTAGCAATTTAGCAATTTAGCAATTTAACAATAGAGCAATTTAGCAATTTAGCAATAGAACAGCGAGCAACGAGAAGCGAGAAGCGAGTAACCAGCAACATGTACCTAAACTGCCATTCATATTACAGTCTGCGATACGGCACAATGCCTGTTGAAAAGCTCATAAACGAAGCAAAAAGGAACGGCATACAGGCTATTGCACTTACTGACATCAACAACACCATGGGCACAATGGAATTTATCAGGGAGTGCAGGTTAAACAATATAAAACCTGTGGCAGGCATTGAGTTCAGGGATGATGACAAAAGATTGATCTTTACTGCAATAGCAAAGAACAATGACGGTTTCAGGGAAATAAACGAATTTCTTACCTGGCACAACCTTAACGATACTCCTCTCCCGCCCTATCCTCCCGTGTTCAGCCATGCATACGTTATTTACCCTTTTCAGACGATGTTGCCGCGAAAACTCAGGGAAAATGAGTTTGCAGGCATCAGGCCCGAAGAGATAAGAAAACTCATATCTTCCAGGTTTCGCTACAACCAGTCGCAGCTTGTTGCTTTTCAACCGGTGACCTTTTCTGAAAACACCGATCATATCCTGCACTGTCATCTCAGGGCAATAGATAATAACACCCTGCTAAGCAAGCTCACGCCTTCGCAGCTGGCCTCGCCCAAAGAAAAGTTCCTTCCCCCGGATCTTTTATGTATTGCCTACGAAGATTATCCGCAGATCATAAAAAACACGGAGAGGCTGATCGAAGAATGTGATATCGATTTTAATTTCAACACCGTCAAGAATAAACAGACCTTCACCGGAAGCAGGTATGATGATAAAATATTACTGGAGAAACTGTCATATGACGGACTGTATTACAGGTACGGCAGATCCGATGAAGAAGCACTTCACCGTGTCAGGCATGAGCTGCAGGTGATTGACAAACTCGGCTTTTCAGCATATTTCTTAATTACATGGGACATCATACGCTATTCGATGAGCAGGGGCTTCTACCACGTTGGACGTGGCAGCGGGGCCAACAGTATCGTAGCTTACTGCCTTAAAATTACCGACGTTGATCCTATTGAGTTGGATCTTTATTTCGAGCGTTTCATTAATCCGAAACGGACATCTCCCCCTGATTTTGATATCGACTATTCATGGAAGGATCGTGGTGAGGTGCAGGATTATATATTTAAGCGCTATGGCAAAAAGCATACTGCCCTGCTGGGAACAATAAGCACTTTCAAAAGCCGGTCGATCTTCCGTGAGCTGGGAAAAGTGTACGGACTGCCAAAAGAAGAGATCGACAGCCTGGTAAATGACCCTTCGGCAGATATCAATAAAAATGCAATTACAGAAAAAATGTTCCGACTGGCAGGCCTGCTGGTGAATTTTCCCAATATCCGCAGTATTCATGCAGGAGGAATACTGATATCGGAAAAACCGGTAACCTGCTATACGTCACTCGACCTGCCGCCCAAGGGATTTCCCACTACACAGTTCGACATGTATGTGGCTTATGCCATAGGCTTTGAAAAACTGGATATCCTCAGCCAGAGGGGCATAGGCCATATAAACGAGAGTGTTGAGATCATCATGAAAAACAAGGGAATAAAAGTTGATGTGCACAGAGTTAAAGAGTTTAAACAGGATCCCCTGGTAAACAAAAAACTTTTTGAAGGAGAGACAAACGGTTGTTTTTATATTGAAAGCCCTGCAATGCGGGGATTACTGAAAAAGCTTCACTGCGACAACTACATTACACTTGTTGCTGCAAGCTCGATCATCCGCCCGGGAGTTGCGAAATCAGGAATGATGAAAGAATATATAAAACGTTTTCATGACCCCGGCAATTTCGAATATCTTCATCCCGTGATGGAGGAGCAGCTTAAAGAGACCTTTGGCGTAATGGTATACCAGGAGGATGTGATAAAGATATGCCATCATTTTGCAGGACTCGACCTGTCAGATGCAGATATATTACGCAGAGCCATGGCAGGAAGATACAGATCAAAAAAAGAATTTGAACGTATCCGGGGAAGGTTCTTCGAAAATTGCAGGGAACGCGGTTACTCTGATGAGCTTACAGAGGAGGTATGGCGACAAATTGCATCATTTGCAGGTTATGCCTTTTCCAAAGCTCATTCAGCATCATATGCCGTTGAAAGTTACCAGAGCTTATACCTTAAGACATACTATCCTGCCGAATTCATGGTGGCTGTCATAAATAACTTCGGGGGCTTTTACCGCACCCGTGTATACGTAAATGAAGCCAGGCGAAGTGGTGCTTCCATTCACGTGCCATGTGTAAATAAAAGCAACTATAAAACCTGTATCTACGGAACGGATATATATCTCGGATTTGTGCATATACAGAACCTTGAATCAAAGACAGCCAACGCTATCGTTGATGATCGTGAAAAAAACGGCAGGTATGAAAGTCTTGATGACCTTTTGCGAAGAGTGCCTTTTGGCATAGAACAAATTATTATTCTCATCCGGCTGGATGCTTTAAGATTTACCGGAAAACCAAAAAAACAACTGCTCTGGGAAGCACATATGATGCTAAATAAGGGCAGTAAGGAACATACAGGTAATGTGCTGTTCTACGAAAAACCAAAGAAGTTTAAGCTTCCTGAACTGGAACAAACCGTTATTGAAGATGCATACGACGAAATTGAGCTTCTCGGATTTCCTGTTACTGTGATGAACTTTGATTTGCTTGAAACAAAGTTCAGGGGAAATATTTTTGCCGGCGACCTGATCAAAAATGTTGGTAAAAAGATCAGGATTATCGGCGACCTTGTTACTGTGAAAAATGTGAGAACAGTGAAAAAGGAATGGATGCATTTCGGCTGTTTCTTTGACCTTAAAGGTGAGTTCTTTGACACGGTAAATTTCCCCGACTCATTAAAGAAATATCCGTTTCGCGGTTAT
Organism: uncultured Bacteroidales bacterium; assembly: GCA_964495025.1. Taxonomy (GTDB): domain Bacteria; phylum Bacteroidota; class Bacteroidia; order Bacteroidales; family UBA10428. Next base: position 2,945 of record CAZBUF010000465.1, read on the forward strand.
GGCATATACCTTATTCTTGGCAAAGTAGTTGAGGAATTCGGATTCCCGGGCATTGAGGTTGAGAAAATGGTGAGATTACCACTGAAAAAAGATCCGCGGTACTAAGCAGCAATGTATTCAAAAACATCTTCAATGATTTCTCTGTGAGTCAGATAGAAATTGTGTTTTAACCAGCTATGCAACCTGTATATCTCATATGACTTCAGCCATTTCAACGATTTAACCAGCTCTTTCCTGAACAGTCTATCGTCGTGGCTTATCTTTTCGAGAACCAATTTCTGATGCTCAAGCATGTCAGTTTAAGATTAAATTAGTTATTAAGTTAAAACAATTTTAATGATAAATCAAGTGCCAGATTAAAGAGAATTTATAATGATTTGTTCCATTCATTAAGATGCCTGCATTTAATATCCTGTTAATAAGAATTATGTAAAAAAAAGTATTATATAATATCAAATTACAATTTAGAATTAATTTTTATAAGCACTTTATAAGGAATAAAATATGCAATACTCTGTATCTTCTGATTATTAATCTTTTTAGTATAATTTTGCTATATGAAATTGATAATTCTCACTATATAATGAACAACGTTATCGGGAAATATATTATTGTCATAGGACTGTTTATTATTATAATTGGTGTGCTTATCTACTTTTATGGTGATAAACTCACATGGATCGGACGGCTTCCCGGTGATATAAAAATCAGCAGGGGAAATCTCAAAATTTTCTTACCCTTAACAACAATGATCCTGATAAGTGTTTTATTAACGCTCCTTCTGAATTTATTTAAAAAATTGTTCTGAATTAAAAAATTCATGTTTAAGGCATCTATTATGCAAGTATTTTATATTTTTAAGGCGCATAAGAATATTTAACAAAAAACAAAACCATGGGAAAAGGAGATATCAAAACCCGGAGAGGTAAAGTAACCAGAGGATCATATGGCGTAAGAAGACGCAGAAAAAAATTAAAGAATATAATCCCTGTATCTGCAGGGAAAAAAGCTGACACACAACAATCAAAAAAACCGGCAGTTGAAGCCAGAAAAGAAAAACTGCAGGAAGTCGAACAAAAGGCTGAGGTTATAGAACAACCTGTTGCCGAACAAAAGGCTGAGGTTACAGAACAACCTGTTGCCGAACAAAAGGCTGAGGTTACAGAACAACCTGTTGCCGAACCAAAGGCTGAGGTTATAGAGCAGCCTGTTGCCGAACAAAAGGCTGAAGTTTCAGAAAAGCCTGTTGCCGAACAAAAAGCTGAAGTTACAGAAAAGCCTGTTGCCGAACCAAAGGCTGAGGTTACAGAAAAGCCTGTTGCCGAACCAAAGGCTGAGGTTATAGAAAAACCTGTTGCCGAAAAAACCACGGAAAAAACGCCCGTAATAAAAAAGCCAAAAGAAGAAAAAGAGGTTAAACAGGATGAACAACCTAAGGGTTCGAAGGAGCAAAAAAAAGATAAGCCGGAAGCCCGGGTTAAGCTGAAAGAAGATAAGGGTAAAAAAGACAGCAAGCCGAAAAAGGAAGAGGATAAACCGCAACCTGAAAATAAAAAACCTAAAGAAGCACCTAAACAGGCAAAACCAAAGGAAAAAGATAAGGGTAAAAAATAAAGTACTTATACAAGGAATACCTACTCCCTCTTACCATGGTATGCTGAGATGATAGCAGGTTCACAAAACCACTTTCATCTTATTCACATCATGCACAAATCTGCGTATTTACATCTATTAATAAGTACGGACTTATTTATTTTAAGGATGTATCTGCTTATGTTAAATTATGTTAAAATCAATAAGTTAGCTATTATTATTCATTCATTTTTTTATAATTTTATGTTATTATTGTTTATATTTTTCCATGAGCAGTTAATGATTTTTAATTATTATACAAACTAATAAATACAGCCATGAAAAGGATACGCATCAATACTCCCGGTAACATTTTAAAGTTGTTTACAGGGCTTTTTGTGTTCTTCTTTGTATCAACAGGCGGCACTATCGCTCAAAAGTGTGACACTGTAAGTCCTAAAGTACATATCGAAGTGCACAGGAAATGCGACAAAAACGGTAATATAGTGGAATATGATTCATCGTACTATTATTCATGGAGCAGCGAAGGTAACAGTATGATAAATGATTCTGCCGGCAAAGAATTTGAAAGGTATTTTGGTTTTTTCAATTTCCCTGATAATGATTTTTTCGCTGACTCTTTCAAAATACCTGATATTCAATCATTTCCGGAATTCAGTCCCTATAATTTTTTCAGGTTCAACGACTCGACTTTCAGCTGGAATCATCACCCTGATTCTGTTTTTAGGGATGATTTTTTTGATTACCTGTTCAAATGGAATTTCTCACCCCTTGCCCCCGGTGATTCAACACTTTTTAATCAGGCACCGTTTAAACACGGGCTGCCTGATAGTTATTTTGAAGATCTCGACAAATATATTGACGAGGTGAGGAAGAATTTTGAAAGGGACTTCAGGGAACTGCAGTTGGAGCATGATACGATACCACATAAATACTATAAGTATCAATATTATGATAAACCGGGGAAAAAACATAAGTCTGTTGAAATTTAAGGGAGCAGCCGTATGTCAGGCCCTGTAATTTTCAAAGTCAGGATTCTCACGATCATATCATTACTGATTATCATCCCTGCAGGGTTTTATTCAAAATTTTACAGCGGCCCTTATTACCAGTGGGTAAATAATTCACTCGGAGGATCATTTTATGAGATCTTCTGGGGCCTTCTGGCCTTTCTGCTGTTTCCGGGAATTAAAATATGGAAGATTGTTTTGACTGTATTTGTTGTCACATGCCTGCTTGAATTTTCACAACTATGGAATAACAGACTGCTGAATTATTTTCGCAGCTTTTTTATTGGCAGGACCATCATTGGAAATTCATTTAATACCTCTGATTTTATTTATTATGTCGCCGGAAGTATCGCGGCTTATTTCTGGATAGTGCTGATAAAAAATAGAGAAATTGTTAAAGATATTTAGCGTGTAAGGTACATTTTCTTTGCCTGCGACATATCACCTGACTGCAGCCTATAGAAGTATAATCCCTTAGCGACCTTATTGCCGTTATAATCCCTGCCGTTCCACATCAGTGTATGTTTTCCGGATTCAAAATTTCTGTCAGCCAGCTCATATATTTCCTGTCCCAGGATGTTGAATATTTTTATATTAACATTCATCGGCCTGGGTATCTGAAAGTGTATCTCCGTATCGGTACTGAAAGGATTAGGGTAATTCTGATTTAATACGAACTGGTTACTGTACTCTCCATATCTTTCATAAACCAATAAAGGCGAGTCGAAAGACAAATCATCAATTATATAGTATGAGCCTTCATGATAGTCATTTGAACCGCTGGGCCCGACGATATTGATCGATATCATGCATATGTCAGGTGTCTCTTCAGTAAGGTAACTTATATTAACTGAAAACGGCGTATAAGTGGATGCAATGGATTCAATACTCAATTTGCCGATCCCAATGGCAGTTGTATCATGATACATATTAACACTTATCACCATCTTGTCGTTTTCAACAGGTACAAACTGATAATATCCGCTAAACATGGCATATCTTTCAGATACAGGAAACCCGGTATCCGCAGAACCGGCGGGGACTGAAACCAATGTAGGGCTTATCAGTGAGAAAGGCGGAAGAGTACCGTTATCCATAACCTCACCATGGATAGCATAGGATCCGGAACGGCTGTTTGTTGTTTGTGTAACGGTAACAGCAACACCTTCAACGGCCATAAATGCCCAGCCATCGGGTATTAACATGCTGGATACATGCGACCACTTTTCAAAATTTGCATTTGGAATCTGTGCTCCCGACATGATCGGGCAAAGCATTAATACTGCACAAATAACTGATTTTACTATGTTCATTTTCATCTTATCTCCCCGTTATGCGTCAAATATAACTATAATTAGTAAAAAATTCCAAATACAATTTAATGTAAAATACTACATAGTTACTTTGAAATCTGATTTTTTACAAATATACTGATTATTTCAGACACTGCCGTAATAAATTGATAAAGATTGCATTTCATTTGATATACGGATTTTTTTATATTTTTGAATCCGGTTTTTTGTAATATTTAAATACAAATTATGAAAGCAGGAAAATTTTTTGCAGCAGTCGTTCAGTCCCTCATAACACAAAGAGTATTCAAACTGTTCAAAAGCATATTATTAATATTCGGGATCATCTATTTACTGCTTGTCGTGTTTGCTTTTACCTCCGGGCCTTTCTGGGTTTATTACTGGCTTGGAACGAGCAATATCAAACCGGTTGAGAACACGGAGTATTTTTTACTGCTGGGCGGCGGGGGCATGCCAGAGGAATCCAACCTTATGCGCAGTTATTATGCTGCTGAAGCCGCACTGAAAGTTCCGGATGCAAAAATTATTATAGCACTTCCCGGCGACACCGGCAATGCTGAAAGCTCGATATGCCTGCTGGCACATGAGTTAATGGTAAAAGGTGTATCTCCTGAAAGGATCATCTATGAACCACACGGAACTAACACCAGGGCACAGGCTTTAAGGATATCGGCACTAAATATCAACGGTATAAAAGAAAAGGACGTAACAATAATTACCTCTCCCGAACATATGAAAAGAAGCATACTCACATTCAGGAAACTGGGATTTGCAAATGTTGACGGCTATCCTGCCTTTCATATGGCAATTGAATCCGACATTAAATTTGATAACAGAAAAATCGGAGGCAGGAATTATATCCCTGACATCGGGAATAATATATCGTTCAGATACAGATTCTGGACCCACCTCAAATATGAGATATTGATAATCAGGGAGTTTGCAGCGCTGTTCTATTATAAGCTCAACGGCTGGATCTGAAATAGGGACAGCTCCCTGGGATTGCTTCTCCCGCCTCGGCGGGAGGCAATGACAAATTGGGGGGACAGCCTTCTGAGATTGCTTCTCCCGCTTACGCGGGATCGCAATGACGTAGAAACGAGCAACGAGAAATTACTTTATATCCTCAATATTATAAGGTGTCATCTGGTACACATAATAATTCAGCCAGTTATAGAACAGCAGGTTCGCATGGCTCTTCCATCGCACCCTGGGTATATTCCCGGGATCATCCTTTTTGAAATAATGTTTTGGCAGATCAACTTCCATTCCCTTATTCACATCCCTGTTGTATTCGTCCATAAGTGTGGATGGATCATATTCGGAGTGGCCCGTGACAAATATCTGCCGCCCGTCCTTTGTCATGACAATATAAATACCGGCCTCCTCTGATTCCGACACTATCACCAGGTCACTGTGCTTTTCAATATCCTCCCTCCTTACTTCGGTATGCCTGGAATGAGGAGCCTGAAATTCTTCGTCAAAGCCCCGTATCAAAGGTATTTTCGGTTCATTGATCCTGTGATAGAAAACACCAAACACCTTTTTGTCAAGCGCATATTTCGGTATTTGAAAGTAATGGTTCAGCCCGGCCTGAGCCCCCCAGCAAATGAACATCGTGGATGTGACGTTATGTTTTACCCAGTCCATTATCTCCTTAAGCTCATCCCAATAATCCACTTCCTCAAATTCGAGCCGCTCAACCGGAGCCCCGGTAATTATCATACCATCGAACTTCCTGTCCTTTATTTCATCAAAAGTCTTGTAAAACGACTTCAGGTGTTCAATAGGAGTATGCTTTGAAATATGTCCCTTTGTATGTAAAAACATTATCTCTAACTGCAGGGGCGTATTTGACAGCAACCTTAATATATGTGTCTCGGTGGTTATCTTGTTGGGCATCAGATTAAGTATGATTATCTGCATGGGCCTGATATCCTGGTGAGTGGCTTTTGTCTTACGCATTACGAATATATTCTCTTCCCGGAGTATCTTAATTGCAGGAAGCTTGTCAGGAATGTTTAAAGGCATAGTGTTCTGATTTACGATTTATGATATATGTTCGTTGTTCGTTGTTCGATGCAAAAATAATAATATATCTTTTGATATCTTAAAGATTAACATATTTTAAATGTTGTTCCCCCTCCCCTAAACAATACTTTTTTACTGTATATCAATGCATTACATTTTTGGCACCCTATTTGCTGTTGTGAGTGTAAGAAGTTTAATTAAAAACTTAAGCTCATGAAAAGATTTACAATTATATTGGTAATGTTGTTGATGGCGGCAACTTCATTTAATCAGTCCTCCAGGAGAACTGCCAATAATACGACGCCTGCCGGCGATAGTGAAAGAAGAAAAAGTGAAAATGTAAAAAGCGACCGCAGTACTGATAATTCTAAAGCCAGTAAAACCACAAATTATAAAAGCGACATTAATTATAATGACAGAAACAGGAATGCAAGTGATAACGTCGAAAGAACAAGTAACACGGATAACAATGCAACCGGAAACAGGAATGTGAATGATGATGTAAACAGAAGCAAAAGTACGGATGGCAATACTGAAAGAAACAGAAATACAGATGACAATGCAGCCGTAAAAAAGACCGTAAATACAACTGATACAAGGCAGAGGAGCACATATGATAATACTTCAGCAAGAACCAGGGCCACTTATAACAATACTTCAACGAAGAATGATACATATGACAATGCTGCCAGAAGAACAGTAAATGTCAACAAATCATCAGATAATTACGCTTCTTCAAGAAGGTATGTAAACAGCAGGCCTGTTAAGCACACTTATTCCAGACCGGTATACACCAGGGAATACCGTGCACATGCATACCCATACCGCAGGCCGGCCACAGTGAACATTTACTGGACAAACAACATGAGGTATGAATATTACAGGTACTATCCTTCCATAAAATACTGGTATTATCCTGAAGGATACAGAATACCTACTATTTCAGCCTATGATGCTTTTTTCTACAGAGGCGAGGTAATGAACGTATACGGTAAAATATATGAGGTATTCTATTCAGGGAGCACAGATGAATATTTTGTTTACTTCGGCGCTTACTACCCTCATCACGATTTCACCGTGGTAATACCCGGCTGGATAGCAAGAACATACAGCAACAGGCCTGAAAGATACTTTGAAAGAGAGAATATGCTGGTAACCGGA
>CAZBUF010000466.1:0-16398 GCA_964495025.1 uncultured Bacteroidales bacterium
TTATTATATCAATGAAGTGCTTGCGTTTGACCTCCGACAGCCCCGGGTTCTTTAGCATATCCGCAAACCCCAGCATTCCGTTCAGGGGGGTGCGTATTTCATGAGACATATTAGCGAGAAAGGCTGATTTCAGCCGGTCACTTTCTTCTGCTTTTTCTTTGGCCTTATGCAATTCGGTTTCATGTTGCTTAAGTTCAGTAATATCATGAATAAATGCTAATATTATAGGCTGTTCCTTAAACATGATTTTTACCAGATGGACCTCAGCCGGATAAGTACTTTTATCTTTGCGTGTATGTAAAGTGTTAAATTTAATATTCTCTCCGAATGCCAGACTATCCCAGTATTTTTTTCTGTGCTCATGTATTATTATATCATCGTCAAGGTTGGCAACATTCATTGATAGCAGCTCTTCTTTCGAATACCCCAGATATTTGGATGTCAGGCTGTTAGCTATCATTATATTGCCATCAATATCATGCACGACTATTGCGCCTGAAGCTTTATCCACAAGCGTCCGGAACCGTTCTTCACTTTCTTTTAATGCTTCATAAATGTACTTTTGCTCAGTGATATCGTTAATAAAAATGTTACGTATACCGGAAGGTGATACGCTGGCAATAAACTGGCATGTACATTTTTCTCCGTCTTTGCGTGTTATTTCAGCTTCGATTATTTGCTTGCTGGCTCCTGGTTTAATTTTATTCCTCTCATTTAAAATGTATTTCCTGTATTTTTCATCGGGATACAACAATTTAAACCAGGTTTGTATATCCGGGATATCTTTTCCGGAATAGCCTGAGATCTTCTCTATCTGGCTGTTATAAATTAAAATTTTTCCCTGTGGATCATGCACTGCAATCCCGTAAGGAGCTGATTCAATGGAGTAGCGGTATTTTTCCTCATTCTTAAAAAGAGCTTCTTCAGCTTTTTTGCGGTCAGTAATATCTTCGAAAGTTGTAAAGACCATATATGGGGTTTTCTCTCCCTGCCTGAATAACGGATGACCATGAATATTTATCCATGTAATATCTTTTTTTTCAGGATTAAATATACCCATGATAGTATTACTGACCTTTCTGCCGGTTTTTAAAGCAAGCATTGAAGGATGATCATCGCCTGAAAAATCTGAGCCGTCCTCATGTATAGCCCGCCAGCGGGGATCATGTGAAGTCCGGCCTTTCATTTGCGAGACAGTTAATCCCAGTATTTTTTCGGCCGCAGTGTTAGCCATAATTATTTCACCTCCGGCGTCCTGATAAACAACGCCCAGAGGTATCATATTAAAAAATGATTGAAAGGTTATATTTGAATCAATATTTTCATCCTTTATCTTGTTTTCCGATTTTTTATGGGAAGATGCGGTTTCTTTCATCAGGCATATATTACGACTGATTAATAGTTTTGTATAAAGAAAGAATGAAAATAATTTAGCGGCGTGTCACTTATCTAAAGTAAATTTACTAATATTTTTGGAATATCAAATAATTGTGGGAAAACGGTTAAATAATTAGTATACCAAAAAAATTCAGTTCTTATATTATCAGAAAATATTATAGTTTTTTTAATCTTTAAATTGCAATAAAATATGATCTGTTCGTCAATAATATTATGAAAGAGGAGAAAAAAATAAAGGCCGCGCTTAAGCAGTTCTTTACCAACGAATATATTAAACTGATAAATTATGTTCACAGTTATCTTTCTGGGATTTACTATGGGGTGGATGCTGAAGATATTATCCAGGATGTGGCGCTCAATATTTTTTCCAGGGCTGATATTAATGCGCCTGTTGAAAATTTGGCGGCCTACATATACACAGCCGTTAGAAATAAAATTATTGACATACAGAGAAAACCAAGGAAAAGTGTTTCAATTGAAAACTTTAATAATAAACAGAATGAAAATGTTTTAATGGAAACAATATCAGATGTTATTGATGAAGAGGAATTTTATAAAAATAAAGAATTACAAAGAAAAATGGTAAATGCTATTGAACAGTTGAAACCTGAAGAAAAGGCAGTTATTATTGAAACAGAGTTTAATGGAATAACATTTAATGAATTGTCCGAGGACTGGGATATCCCGGTTGGCACGTTACTGGCACGAAAACACAGGGCTTTGGGGAAGCTATATAAAAAGTTAAATAATGAAAGGAAGAAATATCAACTTTAATACTATAAAAAAATGATTGCACATATTATGAATAAAAAGGATGAACCGAAGATTATCTATGTTTTCAGGATAATAGGGTTCGTGATTCTTGGTTTGATCGGGGCGACTGCCATAGCGTTTTTGCTTGGTTACGTGGTTGTCTGGCTTTGGAACTGGCTGATGCCTGGACTTTTTGGTATTGCTGCTATTACTTTCTGGCAGGCTGTTGCGTTAATAATGCTGGCCAGGATACTCATAGGAGGATTTCATCATGGGTCGTACAGACACCCTGCGAGAGAAAAATTTTCTCCCAGGTGGAGAACATTTGCCGGAAGGTTCAACTCTCACAGCGACTGGAAATACTATAATGACTATTGGAAAGAAGAAGGTGAACAGGCATTTAGCGATTATATGAAGAAGAAAAAAGAAGAGTAAAAGCAGGCGTATATAATATTGATCTCCGGCAGTGAACAATGAATCCTGGCCGGAGGTTATTATTTACAGGTAATCCCTTGATATACCATATTTTTTTTCTTTGGTCCTGTCGCCAACAGGCTCGACATGTATGCTGACATCAAACAGGTCATCTATTTCTGATCTGATGCTTTCTTCAACTTTGTGCGAGATAGCATGCGCTTTTCTAAGGCTCATATCACCATCAACTTCAATATCGACACCAACTTTTAATTTATATCCTATCTTTCTGACTCTCACCCTGTGTGGATTATGAACACCTTCAACAGAATCAATAGCTTTAAAGATACGTTTGTATATTTTACAATCATCTGTCCCGTCCATTAATTCGCGGTTTGTCTGAAGAAAAATCTGAACAGCAACTTTTAAGATCCATGCACTTACAATCAGGGCTGCTATTGAGTCAATAACAGGCATTTTAAATATATGTGTAAAAATTAAACCTGTTAAAACCGAAAATGAAATTAATACGTCATTCTGCATATTTTTTGCATTGGCAATCATCATCCGGCTGTTTATACGTCTGCCTGTTCCAAAATGATGAACTGACAACAGGATCTTCCCGGCTATTGATATAATTGTAATTATTATGGCAAGTTTTAATGAAATTTCCTGTGGGTTTCCTTCGATAATTTTTTTAACTGCTATTATTGATAGTTCAATGCCGGCGGAAAATATAATAAGCGAGAGTATGGTTGTGGCAATAGTCTCTGCTTTGCCGTAGCCATAGGGGTATTTAATATTTGGGGGCTTTGATATTACGTTGGCAGTAACTAAAGTTATTATTGAAGTTATAACGTCTTCGAATGAGTCTATTCCGTCCGCAACAACGGCAAGACTTCCGGATGCCAGTCCGGATACCACTTTTAAAATTGCCAGTAAGGCATTACCTGAAATTGATATCCACGATGCTTTCCTGATCTCCTGTGCCCTGTTTAACATATAAGATATTATAAAGTCAGTATATTATTAAACAAACAGTATTAAGATAACTGTTATTAATAATATATTTTTTGCCATTTTAAATGTTTTTGATGCTATTATAGTACAGCTGAATATCCTGTAAAAGAAATTATTACTGTAAGTTTCCGATTTTAATTAATGTGTCCTCATCAATAATTTTTATCTTCCTTCCGTGAAGCTCAATATACTTATCGTTCTTAAATTCTGACAGCAGCCGGATAACGGATTCGGTAGCCGTACCGACAATGTTTGCAAGCTCTTCCCTTGTAAGTGATATTTTCAGATACATTTCATTGTCGAGATCAAATTCCTTTCTTAAATGTATTAATACTTCCGCTAATCTTTCCTTTACTGTTTTTTGAGCAATATCGGTTATGTAGTCATTCGCTTCTCCCAGTTCTTTGCACGCCAGTTGCAGAAGTTCCATGGCAAATTCACCGTTGGTTTTAACAAAATTTATTACAGTCTCACCATGAACAAAAATTATTAAGGCATCTTCTATTACTTTAGTGGTTGTACATGCTCTTTCCTTGCTTAAGGTGGACCGGAATCCCATTATGTCGCCTTTTTTTGCAAAACGTAATATCTGTTCCTTGCCATCGAATCCTGTTTTGTAAATTTTGATTATTCCTTTTTTTACCAGGTAAAAACCGTAAATTCTGTCACCCTCCTGGTAAATAATGCTTCCCCTCTTGTATTGTTCAGGCTCCTGGTCGACAGGAATTTGAGATAACTCTTCATCAGAAAGATGCCTGAAAATGGATTTTGAATCCAGAATATCCGGATACATTGATCTGTAACTATTATAATTCTCCATGCTTCATGTCAATTATTTCATTATCACTCCAGTCAAAACTTTTTTACATTATAAGCAAACATGATACTTAAATAATTGTTGTACTTTTAATATTTTGGTACAGAGAATAAAATTATTAAAATCCTTAAATATTAAAAACCCGGGGCCTTATTTATTATTTAATAAGTTAAAATTTTAAACGTATGAAAGAATCAATAACAGCAAAATGGATAGATAATCTGGCGTTTGAAACGGTTATTGACGGGCATAAAATTATTATTGATGCAAAGCCGGATGTAGGTGGCACGGATAAGGGGCCGCGCCCAAAACCCCTGATGATGGTGGCATTGGCAGGCTGTACAGGAATGGATGTAGCCTCATTATTAAAAAAGATGAGGGTTGAAGTCGATGAACTGATCGTCAAAATCGAAGGAGATATTACAGAAGAACATCCGAAGCATTTTTCAGATATGCATATTATATATGAACTTAAAGGGAAGAATATAGATAGGGGTAAAGTTGAAAAAGCGGTGAAACTTTCACAGGATAAATACTGTGGAGTGAGTGTGACCTACAGGAAAGCCATGAACATAACATACGAAATAAAGATTAGCTGACCGGTAATTATCTGTAATTGAACAGATTTTTAAATATTGCATACGATTTCCTTTCTCTTATATACCCTCAGGTTTGTGCTGCATGCGGGAACAACCTTTATATTGAGGAAAAGTCTGTTTGTACAAGGTGCCTGTACCGGATACCCAAAACAAATTATCATCTTGATGTTAATAATGAGATCGCCCGGCTTTTTTGGGGGAGGGTCAATTTAGAGGCAGTAACGGCATATTTTTTTTATTATAAGGGAAGTAAGTATCAGAAGATTATTCACCGGTGCAAGTACGCAGGACAGAAATATATAGGGTACGATTTGGGAAAGTTGTTTGCTGCAGATTTAATGCACAGCCGCTTTTCCGCTATTGATGTAATTCATCCTGTGCCTTTGCATTACAGAAAATTGAGACAAAGAGGGTATAATCAAAGTGAGTATATAGCAAAAGGCATGTCCGAGGTTTTTGGCAAGCCTTTAATAACTGATGCAGTATACAGGGAAAAAGCAGCAAGGACACAGACAAAGAAAGGAAGGTACGAGAGGTGGAAAAATGTTGAGGATGTTTTTAGAATTAATAATAGTAAGAAACTTGAGAATAAACATGTACTTCTTGTTGATGATGTTGTTACAACAGGATCAACGATGGAAGCCTGTGCAGGTGAGATATTGAAGTGCAACAATGTTAAGGTAAGTGTTGCTGCTCTGGCATATGCAAAAACCGATACATGATACTAAAATACAATGTATGCGATACGCGATCCCTGCAATATTTGATCATTCTATACTCCACGTTATCTCAACATCCCAGTTCGACCTTACATTGATTTCTCCCTTATAGTAATGCACTTTTTCAGGTTGTATCTTTTTAATGTAGTTTCCTGTATCCCATTTACGGTTATTATTTTTATCGTAAATGGCTTTCATTTTATAAACCTTTGGCCTAAGGAACCTGAATGTTGTGCTGCTGCTCTGTGAAGTATATTTTTCCCTGAGGACTTTTTCTTTCTCGTCCAGCAACTGAATAATCAGTGGAGTAGTAACATTTTCTATGCGTAACACTATGTTTCCATAGTACTCTGTTTTCTGTGTAGTAAATTCCAGTAATAACGAATCATTTGATAAACCGTAAATATCTGTGAAAGCCCCCTGACCGATAAGTAACTTATATCCCGTATTTTCTTCCCATTTGTTGATGATCTTAAAAGATCTGAGTGTACCGGTGTCTCTCAATAATTCAAAATCCTGGCTTATCTCAAGTGTGTCTTCTGTTTTATAGAGGGTTATCAGGGAATCATTGTAAACGGAAACAGGGTTTTCCGACCTGATTTTCACAGGCTTATTCAGATCAATTGTTGATCCTTTTTTGATATTTAAGTTCAGATCAATGAATTTTTCTTTTTCAATATCTTCTTCGGCATCACTCTTTTTCCTGCCGCCTTTGCTTTTGGCTTTTGCTTCGCGGTATCTCATGTTAATAGTATCGGTCTGAGGGATGAAGTTTCTTAATGAATCGATTATTGTATATGTGAGTTGTAACGAGATAGTATCCATATTACTTATAAGAGTATCTTTTATCCAGCAGGTAACAGTATCATTCATGCGAGACCTCTCTTCTATGAACCAGCCGTCATAATATGAAAAGTTCAGTGGCTTGATCGACAGGCTGTCATATAAGGGGTGCTTAAAAGCAAATAATATTTTTTCTCTTGTTTTCCTGTCTTTTCCCGTTAAATACTGGAATTCATTTTCTTCTTCAAAAAGAAGCAGGTTCACATGCAGCGCATATTTCAGTTTCTTTTCAATAATCATTGTGTCTCCTGATATTGAATCGATGATAAAACCCTGCAACAGGGAACCGGCAGCAATACTGTCAGTCGCAATCAACGAATCAGCCAGAAAGAAATTTTCAGTTTCAATTAACTCAGGATCAAGGATAAAGGATGTATCGATGAATGCAATATTCTCACTATTCTGATCGAATATCAGGTTTGAGTTATTATCTTTTAAAGCAAAAATTTTAAATGTGTCAGATTTGATATTATTTATAGCAAAAGTACCATCCTTACCTGTTTTTCCTATAAATGCCGGTATCTCAAGATAGGGCGCGGAATCACAAAGATTATCGTAGAGCATAATATAAACAGGGTCCTCATAAGGTTGCAGGTTAAAAGAATTGACCAGCGTACCTGTAACTGATAATGAATCTACATGGTCACCGGTTGAAAATACAAATTCAAAGTTCGGAAGAGGATTCCCCTCATTATTATCTACTATGGCGTTTCCAAAGTTCAGAGTGTATGTTGTATTGTCTTTCAGTTCATTATTTAAATCGATGAGGAGACTTTTACCTTTAAGTTTTGTTAAAGGCAGCTCTTCAAGGGGGGGTGATGTTATTAATTCAGTATTGATATTTTTCAGTTGTATGAATTCATCAAATGTAAGTTCAATTTTTTTGCTGCTGAATTTGGTTGAATAATTTTCAGGAACACTTTTAAGGATCTTCGGAGGATCCTCATCTTTGAGACCTCCGGAAGGCGAACCTACCTTGGCGCAGCCATAAATAATTATGCATGCAGTAAATACCAGATATGGATAAAGGCCATTTTTTCCCAAAACCGGAATATTTTAAGTAATAAAACCACAAACTTAATAACTTTGAAATAATAATAATATTGAGTTGGTGGAAATATAAGTTTTTCAATATTATTTTGTTTACTAGATTTGTATGGACTTTAATATTTGTATTATGACAGTTAACTTTATTATCTGGAATGTAAGGCCTCAATTAATTAATTTTGGGAGCTTTGAAATAAGATACTACAGTCTGTTATTTGTAGTAGCTTTTATCCTGGGATACATAGTATTAAGCAAGATATTCAGGAAGGAAGGATTGCCTCTTGAGCTTCTTGACAAACTAACAATATATGTTGTCATAAGTACAATAATAGGAGCAAGATTAGGGCATTGTCTGTTTTATGAGTTTGATTATTATATAAAACACCCACTTGAAATGATCCTTCCCTGGCAGGGAAAGATCGGCCAGGATTTCAGATTTACAGGCTACCAGGGCCTTGCAAGCCATGGAGCAGCAATAGGAATACTTACAGGGCTGTATTTATTTAAAAGAAAAACAAAAAGGCCATATTTATGGACACTTGACATGGTGGCAATAGTAGTGGCACTGTCAGGTTTTTTTATCAGATCGGGCAACCTTATGAATTCGGAGATTTATGGCAAACCTTCCGGCAGTGAACACGGCTTTGTTTTTGTCAGGGATTTTACAGATCTCTTATATGGGATAGAGAAAGACAGGATAAAACACATAAGGTATAGCAAGATAGAGGACGATACAGGCAGCACATACGGATTAACACCGTTAAATATTGATATGGAGTTTTCCCATAAAATTAAAAGTGAAGAATATATAGAGAATTTTGCGGAATATGAATTTAAGGATGCACTGCAGAGAATAAAAAGACGGCGAAACATTGTCCATCCCCAGGCCGATGATCTTGATTATAAAATTGAGAAAATAAGCAGGGAATACCACCTGACGTGCAGGCTTTATTGTATACTCCGCCATCCCACGCAGATATATGAGGCTGTATCCTATCTTTTTATTTTTTTCCTGCTATTGGCAATATATTATAAAAAGGGGATAAAGCTTAAACATGGTTTTCTGTTCGGCGTATTTATGGCTGTATTGTTTTTTGTGAGATTTATGATCGAATTTATTAAACAGAACCAGGAAGATTTTGAAGATGATCTTCTGCTTAATATGGGACAGATGCTGAGCATTCCGTTCATTATCCTTGGTATTGTATTTATGATAAACAAATGGCCTGAAAAGAGCGAATCTTAAAATTTTTAACGGATGAGAACTTAATTACATATTGATTGTTAATTAGGTAAGTAGTTTACAGAATTAAATATGGTATGTAGTTCAGTTGTTTATTGCAATTTGAATGCATTGTCCAACTTCAGAAAAGTGAATTGAAATATTTTATACTTTATATAAGAGAGTTGGTGGGCTTGTTAAATGACATGGCTCCATGGCTGCTACTGGGATTCCTTATCGCAGGGATCCTGCATGTTTTTTTCCCTGAGGGTAAAATCAGGCGCATACTGGGGAAGAACAGTACCAGGTCAGTTTTAAATGCAGCCTTACTTGGTATTCCCCTGCCTCTTTGTTCATGTGGTGTTATACCAACAGGAATTTCATTTTACAGGAGCGGCGCTTCAAAAGGGGCGGCAGTGTCATTTATGATCTCTACTCCGCAGACAGGGATCGATTCAATAGCGGTTACATATTCATTGTTAGGTTTGCCGTTTGCTTTACTCCGTCCTGTTATTGCTCTTATCACCGGATTTTTCGGAGGATTATTAACAAATATATTTACTGTGGAGGGTAAGGGTTTTACTGCCACGGAAAATAAGCAAAAAACTAATGAAAATAACTCGTTAAGGAATCCGGCTTACAGGATATTGAATTATGCCTTTGTAGAATTTTTACAGGATATTGTGAAATGGCTGATTATAGGATTACTTATAGCTGCTCTTTTTGCAGTACTTATTCCTGATGATTTTTTTGCAACATATATAAAAAGTGATTTTCTGGGAATGATAATAATATTGGCTGCATCAATACCCGTTTATGTTTGTGCAACAAGCTCCGTGCCTATTGCAGCCATACTTATGCTAAAAGGTATTTCACCCGGAGCGGCGCTGGTCTTTTTAATGGCAGGACCGGCAACCAATGCTGCAACAATTACGGTTATCGGCAAAACTTTGGGAAGAAAGACCCTGATTACCTATCTGGCTGTTTTAATTATTGGTGCTCTGGCATCAGGATTATTGATTGACAATATTTTCCCCAGGGAGCTTATGCTCAGGGGTATTATAACGGGACACGGCGGCCACGAACACGGGCTCCTGCCGCAATGGCTTAAAGTGAGCTCAGGGATAGTTATGGCATTACTTTTTGCCAATGTCTATTTACAGAAATATTTAAAAAGAAAAAAAAGAATTATTACATCAAAGACTGACAATAATCAGTCTGACAAACTTATAAAAATGAAAGAGATGAAAGTTATTGTCAGAGGCATGACATGCAGTCATTGTAAGATGAGTGTCGAAAGGAATATTGGTGCAATTACCGGGATAGAAAGTGTAAATGCGGATGTTGACAGGGGAGTGGTAACAATAACCGGTGAGAATATCGATACTGACAGGGTGAGATCGGCTGTTGAAGATATAGGATACAGTTACAGAGGCGTTGCAGGATAAAGTGAATTTCCGGGAAGGCAATTATTGGCTTTCCTGCCGGAAACCCCTTTACAGAAACATATTTTAAGCTATATTTGTAACTCAGCAGGATGCGGGATTATTGAAGTGAATTTTTTCAGATACAAAAATTAAAAAACTTTAAAAAATGGCACAAAGGGCGATATTAATTATTCTTGACGGATGGGGAATAGGAAATAAATCAAAAGGAGATGTTATTTTCTGCGCCAATACTCCGAATATGGACAACCTTACCAAAAGTTATCCGAATTCACAGTTACTTACTGACGGGAACAATGTGGGATTGCCACATGGCCAGATGGGAAATTCCGAGGTCGGGCACCTGAATATCGGGGCCGGCAGGGTTATATACCAGGATCTTGTCAGAATAAACAAGGCATGCGACGATAACAGCATAAGGGAGAATAGTGAACTTATTGAAGCCTTTACTTATGCCAGGGAAAACAACAAAAGTGTTCATTTGCTTGGGTTGGTAGGCCATGGAGGGGTACACGCCTTAAGCAAGCACCTGTATAAGTTATGTGATATTACAAAGGATTATGATCTGAATAATGTTTATATACATGCCCTGACCGACGGAAGGGATACTGATCCCAGGAGCGGACTGGGATTTGTAAGGGAACTTCAGGAGCATCTTAAAACTTCCAACGGCGTTATCGCTTCGCTCACAGGGCGTTATTATACAATGGACAGGGATAAGAGATGGGAAAGGATAAGTGAGGGTTATAACGCCATGGTTAAAGGCATTGGTAAAAAATCTGTGAATGTGCTTAAGGCAATTCAGGAATCTTATGAAGCAGGGATTACCGATGAATTTATTAAGCCGATAGTTATTGTTGATGAAAATGATAAGCCTCTCGGCACTATAAGGGAAGGAGATGTGGTTATTTGTTTTAATTTCAGGACTGACAGGCTCAGGCAGATTACAAGAGCTCTGACGCAGGAAAATTTTCCTGATCAAGGCATGAAAACCATGAAACTTCATTACCTCACAATGACAAGGTATGATGATTCTTTTGAGGGGATAAGAATAATTTACGATAAGGAAAATGTTTATATGACCATGGGTGAAGTGATCGAAAAATCGGGGCTGAAACAGCTTCGTATCGCTGAAACCGAGAAATACGGACATGTGACTTTCTTCTTTTCCGGAGGAAGAGAGGAAAAATTCAGGAATGAAGAAAGAATTTTAATTCCTTCACCCAAGGTTGCCACCTATGATTTGCAGCCTGAGATGAGTGCACCCCTGGTAAAGGACGCGGTGGTTAAGGAGTTGAATAATCGGACACATGATTTTATATGTCTTAATTTTGCTAATGGTGACATGGTTGGCCATACCGGCGTATACGAGGCTATATGGAAAGCTGTGGAGACCGTTGACTCCTGCCTGGGTGAAGTTGTTGATGCGGCAAAAAAGAACGGGTACACGGCAATGATCATTGCAGATCATGGTAATGCTGATAATGCAATAAACGAGGATGGCTCACCCAATACAGCACATTCATTGAACCCTGTTCCCTGTGTGCTGGTGAGTGAGAAATACAGTAATATAAAGAACGGCATACTGGCTGATGTGGCACCTACACTGCTGAAAGTCATGGGAATAGAAAAACCGGAAGAGATGACCGGCACCTGCCTGATCTGAGGTTATACGCAACCAATTATTTGTTATTTTCATCTGTTTTAAGTAATTTTATATTATTACCTTTCCAGCGGACTGCCGGAAAGCTTGACTCTGTTTACTTTTATTCTGATTTATCCGATATTAATTTGTTGTGTTAACAGTATTCTCATGAAGAAGCTATAAGGAAGTTTAAAACGGGATCATAGCATGCTTATATCAGCATATCAAAATTATTACTAACAGCTTTTAATTATTAAGCCTGCAATATTCTTTTAAAGTATTTGCGTTAATTTTAATACTAATAGTTATGAAAAAATTACCGGTTTTTTTACTGTTAATGTCAAGTGTACTCATATCCGTAAAATCACAGTATTTCACAGAGGTAAGTACTGATATCGCTAACGCTGTTGGCGGGGCATTAGAGTGGGGGGATTATGACAATGACGGTGATATGGATCTGTACATTTCAGGTGATGACAATACAGGTGTCAGACTATCAAAAGTTTATAGAAATGATAACGGAGTATTCACAGATATCGGGGCTGACATTGTTGGACTTTTTTGGGGGGCTTTCGCCGATTGGGGAGATTATGATAATGATGGTGATTTGGATTTATTAGTTGTAGGATTGGATGATGAAGATAATGGGCAATCAAAGATTTACAAAAACAACAACGGTACTTTTGTCGACACTAATGCTGGTTTAACAGGAGTCAGGGGAACAGGCGTTGCCCAATGGGGGGATTATGATAACGACGGCGACCTGGATATATTAGTAGGGGGTTTTAGTGATCAACTTTCTAAACATCTGACAAAGATTTATGAAAATATTGACACTAGTTTTTACGAAACAGATATTCAGTTGAAAAGGGCAGATGACCATAAATCAGCAGGCTGGGGTGATTACGATGATGACGGTGATCTGGATATATTCATTTCCAATACCCGGCCTGATGATTATTCTATTATATATGTAAACGATAGTGGTTTATTTACAGAACTGATTATGGATATAGCCTCAACTTTCAATGCTGCTTATTCTGACTGGGGGGATTTTGATAATGATGATGACCTGGATCTGGCAATTATGGGAATACCTAATCAGGACTGTTGCTTTCCTATATCCAGAATATACCGTAATGACGGGAATGGATTTACAGACATGGAGGCAGGTTTAGAGGGATTAAGCGCGGGAATTATTAAATGGGTCGATATTGATATGGACATGGATATGGATCTGTTTATTTTAGGCTGTGATTACCATGAGGAGCCGTATTGCTACCTTTATAAGAATACAAACGGGAGTTTTTCTTTAACCCCGACCGATATTCCGGGATTAAACTGGGCCGATGCTGGTTTCGGAGATTACGATAACGATAATGATCCGGATGTAATTATTAGCGGCATAGATACTCTTGGCAATATCCGTACAGTAAAATTTTTCAGGAACGATCTTGAAAGCAAGATTGTAGCATCTGACAGCATTATATGCGGATTCAGTGAATCAGTCCTTGTCTATTATGTGGGCGACACTTCAAATATTGACAGCTTCCGGTGGGATTTTGACGGGGGCACAATCTTATCCGGGGAAGATAACGGACCTTTTGAAATTAATTGGGGCTCTATTGGTGATAAATATTTAAGCCTTATTATTGAAAGAGACCCGGGGCTGAATGATACATTATATACTGAGGTATCGGTTTTTCCGGAGATGACCGTATACATTGGAAATGATACAACTCTTGAGCCGGGGGCAGACTTCACCCTTCATTCTTTGGTACAGAACGGAGAATCCCCGTTCGTTTATGTGTGGAACAGTGTACCGGGAAATTCAACTAATAACCTCACAATAATACATGATACGACTATCCGCCACAAGGTTATAGATTCAAGGGGTTGCCGGGCAAGAGACACAATTACTTTAGATGTTCCGGAAAATGCTTTTTCAGAGCAGATATGCATGGTAACGGTCGATAATAGTGAGAAAAGGAATGTTGTGATCTGGGAAAGGACAGACGGTAAAAATACAGGGGAATATAACATATTGAAAGAAACTACTGCCGGGGGCATTTATTCTGCGGCAGGCACGGTATCCTTTGATAATGAGGGTAAATTCACAGATAACGCTTCAGATCCCTCCCAGCATTCTTACCGTTATAAGATCGAAACAATTAATTCAAACGGTTATAAGATCGGCGAGAGCGATTTTCACCAGACAATTTATCTTGCTATAAACCAGGGACTGCCAGGCACTTATAATCTTATATGGACTCCCTATATAGGGTTTGACTTCAGCACATACTATATTTATAAAGGCAGTTCTTCCGGCAATCTTGTATTAATTGATTCTATTGCTGACACATATAATCAATATACTGATACAGCAAGCGGAATAGCATATTATGGCGTTGCTGTCCGCAGGGAACAACCCTGCAATATATCATTGTTAAAATCTACGGACTCTTTATATAGTGAAGCTATATCCAACATTGTGGTCAATCAGCCCAATGCTGTTAATGAAAAAAGGCTGGATGATTATTTTAGGATCTCACCAAATCCTTTTAGCGATGAATTAAATATAATGTACTCACTTTTTAAACCCTCTGAGGTTATTATTGAGGTATTTGACATAACAGGAATGAAAATTTATGAATACAGGATACAGCAGGATGCCCCGGGCATAATGCGGCATACTGTTCCTGCTGATTTGTTAAATTCGGGCAGTGTTAATATTGTTAAGTTTGGAATTAACGGCAGCAATTATTTTATGAAAGCAGTAAGGAAGTAAAGATTTTAATTTTACTGCTTTTAACTGAAAATGAATATGTACCTGCAGTAGCTGACCGGAAATTGCACTATACCTGCAGCATATAACTAGAAATGAATAACTGAATAAATATCATAGCCGCTTCCAACTTTTTCCCTGCCCTTAAGCAAGTCAAGCTCAATGATGTAGTTTATATATATCTTTTCTATATCAAATTTCTTTATCAGTCCGGTTACTGCTGCAGTAGTGCCGCCTGTGGCAAGAAGATCATCATGAAGTAATATGACATCATCACTGCTTAGTGCATCTTTATGAATCTCAAGCTTATCTTCCCCGTATTCCAGTGTGTAGGTTGCAGAGTATGTTTCGGCAGGCAGCTTTCCCGGCTTTCTCACTGGCACGAAGCCGGCACCCAGTCTGGCAGCTATTGCCCCGCCGGCAATAAACCCTCTGGATTCAACAGCCACAACCTTGGTGATATTCTTTGCTTTATAATATGCATATATATGATCAACCAGAAATTTAAATATTAAAGGCTCCTTAAGAGCCGTGGTTATGTCTTTGAACTGTATGCCCTTCTTTGGAAAATCGGGAATAGTACGGATCGATTCTTCAAGTAATCTGAGGTTTTCTGATTCTGTCATGATCTGGGGGTAAAGGATTGTTTATAATGGTCTGGTTTACATTCCAAAATTAACAAATAACTCAGTAATTACTTTACTATATTAAAATAACTTTTTCACAGTTAAAACATATAGAAAATCCCTGAGGTCCGTGTGGGATTTAAAGCCATTATTTTGTAAGCCTTTTGATAATAACATCGTATTCCGGATATCTGTCAAGCAATTCTTTCCTTGAGAATAATTTGAAATCATTAAAGTCAAATCCCGGGGAAACCATGCAGCTTAAAAGAGTATAGGAGTTTGCACCTGTAACTTCAGCCCCGAAAATTGTTCCGGCAGGTATAATGACCTGTGGTTTTTCTCCTTTTTCAATGCATGCACCGAATTTCTCCGTGATAAATTCTCCTTTCAGGTTAATTAAGGTCATTTTTAGAGAGCTTCCGCAATGATAATACCAGATCTCATCTGACTTAAGCTGATGAAATGCGGAGATATCCCCTGAACACAGCAAAAAGTATATGCTTGTTGACAGTCTCCTGTCCCCGTCATATATCTGAGGCAGGGCATTATTTTTTACAACGATCTCTGAAGAGTATATTTCCCTGTAATAGCCTCCTTCAGGATGGGGCAATAATCCAAGTTTTTTGATCCAGTAACCGGCAGTTTTCATGTGCGTTATAAATCAGTTTATTATAAATAATATTTCAGGGATAATAATACTTATTTAGTGGCATAACACAAAAAATTTTGAATTATATTTTTTAAATATTAACTTTATAAATAATCACTTCTTAATCTACTCTTTATGAGATTTGACTTAATGAAATATATGTCGGAGAGGATGAAGGAAGGGACGTATGAAGAAAAAGAGCCGGGCCCGGTAATTACGCTGTCACGTGAATTCGGATGCCCGGGAAGAAAGATTGCACAAAAGCTCTCGGAGGCACTGACAAGGAAAATGTATGTAAAAGGTTTGAACATTGACTGGAGATACGTTACTAAAGAGATTATGAGTGAGTCTGCCAAGGAACTGGACGTGCACCCTTCAAAGATCAAATATGTATTCGAATATGAACAGAAGGGACT
>CAZBUF010000467.1:0-4880 GCA_964495025.1 uncultured Bacteroidales bacterium
TTCTCAAATCCAGTATCAAAAAATATTTCTTCTTCAATACAGCCAGCACATATCATAATATAAAATAACAAAAATATAATTTTTATAAATGTTTCCATTGCTTTAAAATTTACGATTAAAAACTATATAAGGCAAGATAGGTATACCACTGATTTTTTTTATTTTTCTTGTATTTCCGTAATATGAATTTTGAGTGAGAATTGCAAATGTATTTTTTCTGTTGTATACATTGTATAATCCAAAATTCCATGTTCTTGTTCCTTTTGCTAGTTTTTTTGATGTGTTAAATGAAATATCAAGTCTGTGGTAAGATGATAAAACATAATTGTTTCTTTCCGGAATGTTCTCAATAATTGAACTGAAATATCCAAAATATGTATAATTAAAACTCTCATTAATTTTATCCAACCATAAATAATTAATATACTTGCTTTCAGGTATTGTTATTCTATGGCCACTATAAAATGACCAATTGAAGGTTATATTTTTTCCTTTTTTTAATTGGTAGTCCAGTACAAAACTCAGATTATGCCTTCTGTCATATTTGAAATAATACTTTTTCCCTTGATTTATATTTTCAAAACTTCGTGTTGCCCAGGATAATGTATATGAACACAATCCTGTAAAATTGCCCGAATTTTTTTCAAGTAATGTTTCAATACCATAAGCGTCACCCTTTCCAACTTCAATATTTTCTTCCCAATTAGAACTATGAATTGAGAAGCCAGCACCATCTTTGTATTCAATTAGGTTTTCCATTTTTTTATAATAACCTTCAACAGAAATGTTAGAACCTTCAATAATATTGTATTTAATATTAACAGATAATTGATCTGCATTAACCGGAGGAACATTTTTAGTAGATTGTACCCATAAATCTGTAGGCAGCCCTACTAATGAATTAACCAGTAAATGCATATTCTGACTCATTCTTGAATACGATAATCGTATACTAATTTTATTGGTTAAATAACCTAAGAATGAGAATCGTGGTTGTAATGAATAAAAGCTAATTCTATCAACAAAGTATATGGATAAATTTGCACCCATATTTACCTTTATTCGGTTGAAATCTATTTTTGATTCCAGATAGCCGTTATATTCGTATGAATAGTTTATTGTTGACTGAACAGAATCAACATTTTCAAGTTTTGAAAATATTGAAATCGCCTCTGGTGTATATTTGTGATATTGAAAACTAATACCACTTTTAATATAATGTTTGTTCATTATTATGTCCCAATCTGATTTAATTCCCAGATCATTGATTTCGGATTTGTATTTGAAAAATGCTTCAGGGTACTTATTGCTATTCACTAAGTTAAAATTCTCATGTTCAGTAATAAAATTAAACTCAGTAAAATACAAAGTAGTATTAGTGAAAATTTTGCTATTTATTATGCTATAATATCTCAACGATGAAGTTATGTTCCCCCACCTTAAAAGAGCCTTTTCTTTTGCTTGCTCATATAAAGAGTTAAAATATCCTTTATCTTTTCCTGCATATAAGCTTAAAAATATTGTATTATTATCATTTATTGAATAGTTAATTTTAGAATTAAAATCAAAAAAATAGTATCCTGCTGTTATATCTTTGTTTATGGTTTTAAAAACCGGCAATAAAAGAATATCCCAATAAGTTCGTCTGGCATTGATAATAAATGAAGATTTATTTTTTATAATAGGCCCCTCAACCATCACAACTCCTGATAAATTCCCAATTGAATATTGTGTACTCATCTTTTTTAAGTTCCCTTCTTTTGTTTTTAAGTCTATTATAGATGATGTACATCCATTATATCTTGCAGGTAAATAACTTTTATATATCGTACTATTATTTAATGCGGCATCATTAAACACAGAAAAAACTCCAAAAAGATGATTTACATTATATACAGGAACATTATCAAGTAGAAAGAGATTTTGATCTGGTGTGCCACCTCTAACAAATATTCCACTCATTCCTTCCATTCCTTTATTGATACCTGGCAAACAATGAATTGTTCTTATAATATCTTTTTCACCAAAAAAAACAGGTATTTTTGTTAACACGGAATTATTAAGTATGTTTTCGCCATATACAGAGTTACTATAAATATTTCTGGATGCTATAATTTCAACTTCTTCTATTTCCTGATTAGGAATTAAATATATATTTATGCATGTATCATCTTCTAAGTCAATACTCATTGAAAGTGTCATATAACCAATGTGCGAAATTTTAATCTCATAATGGGCTTTTATTAATGTTAGACAGTAATAGCCATAACTATTTGCTGCAGTACCCTTTAAAGAAATAGTATCAAAAATATTACAATGAGACACACATTCCCCGGTTGAAATATCTTTTATATAACCGTATACTGTTACATTTTGGCTGAATATCTTCAGATTAGACAAGATTAAAAGCAGCAAAAGTATTCTTTTCATGGGGATAATTTAATACTTGATATGAACGTTATTGCATTAATAATATTATCTTTAAATATTGAACGCAATTATTTATTATGAAGAATGTTTTAACTATTTTTTTCTTGGCTTTAGTAATACATACTTACTCTAATGATAAAAATTTTATTATATCATATTCTTTAATCAATTCGTTATTATATAGTGGCAAAACAGAATCAACCAGCCATGAGAAAAATGATTTTTATTACTATCCGGGTTTACAAATTGAATTTAATAATGCAAATAAAATTTCTCTAAATACAGGCGGTTCAATAAATTCAACATCAATTTTAATAAGTGACCCTATTCAATCAACTAATGTTAGCTGCAGAAGAACTAATTTATATTTACCTTTATATCTCAGATATAAATTCAACTTAAAATCTAATTTTATATTTCTTGGATATGGTTTTGATTATTTTATAACATTTAATGAGATAAAAACCGGGCAATTACCTCCAGGTACAATTCTCGATAAAAACAATTTTAACTTGATGTCAGCAACACGATTTGGATTTGGTAGAAAACTCTCACGAAAAATATCTTTAAGCATGCAATTTAATTACATGTTAAATCTTCAATATACTCATATTAATAATATTAGTTTTAGTCTTCTTATAACCTATAATTCATATTGTTGTAAAAAATATTAAAGGGATATTAGTTATATGTAATATCCCTTTAATTTTCAGAACTTAAACTTCAATTGATAAATTAGATTAAGTAATTTTACTTTCATAGCAATATGTATATTTAATTAAGATTTTCGTTTAATTGAAACATAACCCTTTTCATAATAATATTTCTTTTGATTTACAGCCCAATCTTTGATTTCACTTTGAAATCGTACATGATATTCATCAGAGAATTTCATTCTACATGGCATAATAACAAATAGACAAACTCCTGGAATAACTACATTTTTATATGATGCCCACCAGTCATATTCGTACATAACACCCGCTACTGTATAATTTTGATTAACAGGAATATATAATACTCCCCAAAAATAGGGCCACTGGTTAAGTTAAAAAATATGAATTAATTTTACCAGTACAACATGAAAAAAACAAGGAAAAAATATTCAGGGGCTTTTAAAGCCAAAGTTGCTATTGAAGCGCTCAAGGAGCGGGAGTCATTAGCAGAGTTATCAAGACGTTTTGAGGTACATCCCAATATTATAGCCAAGTGGAAGAAAGAGTTTTTAGAAAAATCGTCAGAGGTTTTCAATGGTTCCACAGAGAAGACAGATACGCCGGATGTTGATAAGCTATATGCCAAGATTGGGCAGTTAGAGATAGAGAACGATTTTTTAAAAAAAAGCTTAAAGAAGATCGGACTATGAAACAGCGGCGGGAACTAATTGCTAATGAGCATGTTTTGAGCATCAGGGGACAATGCCAGGTATTATCTGTTCACAGGAGTGGATTATATTACAAGCCACAGGGTGAGAGTCAGGATAATCTTAAAATTATGCGGTTAATGGATGGGCATTACCTGGATCATCCCAGTGAAGGAGTATTGAGAATGCAGGATTATTTACGTCATAATGGATTCCGGGTAAACCATAAACGTGTTCGAAGACTGCTGCGGCTGATGGGACTGATGGCCATATATCCTAAGAAAAATCTGAGCAAACCGGGACTTAAAAGATATATCCATCCCTACCTGTTAAACGGGCTAAAAATTGAACGTCCTAACCAGGTTTGGTGCATTGATCTAACATATATTCCCATGAAGAATGGATTCATGTACCTGACGGCCATTATTGACCTGTACAGCCGTTATGTAGTAGGATGGGGATTATCGAATACACTTGAATCTGAGGCTAGCTTATCTGTATTAAAACAGGCAATTACTGAATATGGTAAGCCTGAGATAATCAATTCTGACCAGGGAAGCCAGTTTACCTGTGCTGGCTGGGTAGAACATTTGAAAAACCAGACAATCCGGATTAGCATGGATGGCAAGGGGAGAGCTATTGATAACATCTTTATTGAAAGGCTATGGAGAACAGTAAAATATGATTATGTGTATCTGCAGCCAGCTACAGACGGAGTTGAACTCTATCAGGGTTTGAAAAAGTATTTTAATTATTATAATAACCAGCGTTCTCATCAGGGTATTGGCCGTAAAATACCTGTGGAGTTATTTAAATCCGCTGCATAAAGCAATGATATTAACAGAATATGGATATTTTAACAAAAGAAAAAAGTAACCAAAAAAGAAAATGTGTTAATAACCAGAATAACTCTGTGAGTTATTTCCGGTTATATAACACAGAATTACATTACAATAATATTAAAAATTATTAACTAAGAATTGACCGGAAGTGGTCCTGAATATTGGTAGTATTTAATTTTAACAATTCTGTTTTTGTTGGGAGAACACAGTTTCAAAAAATTAAATTTAACGGAAGCGTCAGATAT
>CAZBUF010000468.1:0-2245 GCA_964495025.1 uncultured Bacteroidales bacterium
GAAATCATATAAAATATCCTGTAAATCTTTCGAAACATATCGTTTGCCTTTAATAACCGTGTCAATAGCAAAGCTTAATTCTTCAGCGGCACAGTTCTTTGTAATATAGCCGTATGCCCCGTTTTTTAATGCACGGATAGCATACTCCTTTTCAGGGTACATACTTAATATTAAAATTTTAATATCCAGGTTTTCTTCTTTTACCCTTTTTAATATATCCAGTCCTGATAGTTCAGGCATTGAAATATCAAGTATTACAAGGTCAGGTGCTTTTTCGTAAATGTATCTGAGGGCTTCTTTTCCATCGGATACTTCATAAATATCTGATACAGGCTTGTGAGAATCCAGAATTTGTTTTAAGCCGGTCCTAACAATTTCATGATCATCAGCTAAAAGTACTTTCATAATTAAATTATGTATTTATAGTGGAATAAATAATTTAACATCTGTGCCTTTATTATTTTCTCCCATAATCTCTAATTCCCCGTTTATTGCATGAGCTCTTTCCCGCATACCAATTAAACCGAATGCATCTGATCGTTCTTTTTCCTTATCTGCAATTCCTTTACCGTTATCCTTTACAGATAATACTAACCGGCCGCCTTCTAATTCCAGTCCTATGTTTACTTTGCTTGCCTGCGCATGTCGTGCAACATTGGTCAACGATTCCTGAATTATTCTGTAAATAACAATCTTATGATCCTGCTTTATATCTTTTTCGTTAACTCTGAGATACAGATTTGTTTTTATATTACTTCTTTTTGAATACTGATTGGAATACCATTCAATTGCAGGTATTAAACCCAGATCATCAATTATACCCGGCCTTAGTTCGCTTGTGATTTCCTGGGTTGTTTTTATTACCTGTTCTGTCAGTTTAATTGCTGAGGTCATTTTCTGATGAACCTGCTGCTCATCAGATGAAACATGATTTTTAATTGAAACCAGGTCAAGCTTTATGGCTGTTAATGATTGGCCAAGATCGTCATGAATTTCCCGGGCAAGTATCATACGCTCTTTTTCCCGTAAGTCCTGTATGTGTCTGGCCAGGTTTATTATCTCTTTATTAGTTTTTTCAAGTTGTTTTTTAAGTATAAATGATTCTGTAATATCCTGGAATGAGCCTTGCACCTTGATTACTTTACCCTCTTTTTTAACCGGGTGACCAATCGTGTGTACCCACTTGTGTTTACCTTTTGCAGTAATAAGCTCCAATTCAAGATCATAAGACTTGCCTTTTTCAATCGTTTCCCGAATTGCCTTCTCAATTTTTTCTTTAGAGCCCGGTGTATAAAAGCTGAGTCCTTTTTCCAGGTTTGTAGGTTCTTTTGGATCAAGATCATGCATTTTTGCTACTTCTTCTGACCAGGTTCCTTTACCGGTAGCCACATCGAATTCCCAGCCACCGATCTTCGCAATCCTTCCGGTTTCCTGTAAAAGGCGGGTTAAATTATTTAATTTATCTTCGACCTTTCTGCGATCCTTAATATCATAGGTCATAAGCAGAAGATGTTTTTCGTCTTTGAATTGAACAGAGGACAATAACGCTTCGTACCACACTTCGTGATTTAGTGAATTAATTGTATGAATCTCTTTTCTTACCAGATTCCCTGATTCCAGGGCTTCAATAGCGGCATCATATAATCCTGCATTTTTCCATGACTGAAGTTCACGGAAATTCAAGGCAAGCATCTGTTCGGCTGTCCCCCCTGCCAATTTCATTCCGGCTTTGTTAGTACTAATGGATTGGCCTGATTCTTTAAAAATCCAGATACCTACCGGTGAAGTATCAATAATTTTCTGATTGAATTTGTATGCATCCTGTATCTGCTGTTCCAGTTTTTTACGTTCAGTTATATCTATTATCATGTTCAGAGCATATACTTCACCTTTAATCTTAATTGTCTCAATTGAAGAGAGGATATTTTTATTTTCGCCATTTCCTGTTTTTATAGTAACCTCGTAATTACTAATATATCCGTCACGAACAAAGGCTTCATGTATTCTGGCCCGGGTCTCCCTGTCAATTATATTTATTTCATCAACAGTATAACCAATCGATTGCTCCTTTGAATAATCCATAAGTTTGCACCAGGCAGCATTAACCTCAGCGATTTTACCATCAGATATTCTTGAAAGAGAAGTGGCAATCGGGCTTACTCTGAAGATTGTTGAAAAGCGCTCCTCACTTTCCTGTAATTTCTCTTCTACCATCTTGCGCTCGGTAATATCCACCCACTGACAT
>CAZBUF010000469.1:0-2023 GCA_964495025.1 uncultured Bacteroidales bacterium
TGATAAATAAATTTAGTGATGCCGATGAAGGAAGAATAAATGAAGGGGTTAACAGGGTTGCATCCTTCTGGATAGAAAAGGATGGCAGTTCATCTGAATTCTCAGAATTCTGTCTGGACAACTTTCTCAATTCTGAAAGTGAGTTAGAAAGTGCGTTTATGAAGATATCAAGAAATATGGAGATATTAAATGGTAATATGACAAGAACGTTAATTGATCTGAAAATGCCTCTTGATCTGGAGATGGGACAGATCACTAATATTGATATGATGTTTGGAAGTTATGACCCGGCCAGCCATATCAGCGATGACTTCTTTGAAAATAAAATAGCTTTTTATATACTTCTGAATTTTCCTCACTATACACTTGAAGAGAAATATGATCATGAAAAGGACTGGACAAGAAAAGACTGGGCATATGCAAGGCTTGGTGATTTCTTTATATCAAGGGTGCCCGCGGATATTCTGCTTGAATATAACCGGGTATTAACTATGACGGAATCATATATATCTGAATATAACATATTTATGGGTAATCTTGTAAATGATGAGTTTAAGACGTTTTTTCCTGAAGATCTGAAGTTGATATCACACTGGGGTTTAAGGGATGAGCTGAAAGCAAATTATGATACTGAGGGTGGACTTGAAAAGCAGAAGATCATATATGAAGTAATGAAAAGGATAGTATCCCAGGAAATTCCCCGGGAAGTGATTAATTCAGGTGAATATCAATGGAACCCTTATAAAAATGAACTGTATAAGGAAAGGACAAAGGTTACATTCAGCAGCGAGCCTGATACAAGGTATCAAAAGATACTGGATGTATTTGATGTTACCGGAAAGATTGATCCGTATTATCCTGATTACAATGATTATATCAAGCGTAATTTTGAGCTGGGTATGGAAATACCTCAGAAGGAAGTTGAAGAATTGTTCATAGAGCTTGTATCTTCGGAACAGGTGAAAAAAGTGGCACAGCATATAAGCAAGAGGCTGGGCAGGGATCTCGAACCCTTTGATATCTGGTATAATGGATTCGGGCCAAAGAGAAGCATATCAAGGGAAAAACTTGATGATATGGTGAAAACAAAGTATCCTACAAACAAGGACTTTGAAAAGGACATGGCAAGGATACTGACCGATCTTGACTTCAGCAGGGACAAAGCCGGATACATAACCTCAAAAATAATTGTTGAATCTGCGCGTGGCGCAGGCCATGCCTGGGGCGCCGAGATGCGTGGCGATAAAGCGCGTCTGAGAACTAAGGTAGAAAAAGGAGGGATGAACTATAAGGGTTATAATATCGCCATGCATGAACTTGGACATAACGTTGAGCAGACATTATCCTTATATGACATGGACTATTATCTGCTGCATGGAGTGCCGAACGTCGGATTTACCGAAGCACTGGCGTTCGTATTCCAGAAAAGGGATCTTGATATCCTGGGCGTGGAGGAAAATAATGAACTTAATGATCATATGCTGGCACTTGATATAATATGGACAGCTTATGAGATCATGGGGGTCTCACTTGTGGATATGGCGGTCTGGAAATGGATGTATGAGCACCAAGGTGCAACTGCAGGCGAACTGAAGGAGGCAGTAACAGGTATATCAAAGGATGTATGGAATAAGTATTTTGCCGGAATATTCGGTGAAAAAGACCAGACGATCCTGGGAATATATTCACATATGATCAGTTATCCTCTATACCTGTCAGGATATCCTATAGGCCAGTTAATACAGTTTCAGATCGAAAAACAAATAGAAGGCAGGAACTTCGGAAAAGAAATAGAGAGGATATTCACCCAGGGCAGACTGATCCCTCAACTGTGGATGCAGCAGGCCGTGGGAGACAAGCTTTCATGCCGGCCCCTGCTGGAAGCTGCCGATGAAGCACTGAAGGTTGTTAATTAATATTTTTACTTGCTTTATCAAAAGCCATTATTAAGATTATAGTGTGTAATATTTCTTGAGTTTAGTACATTAGGATACAGTTTTTAAGAATAGATGCGCTCCGTGAG
>CAZBUF010000470.1:0-9879 GCA_964495025.1 uncultured Bacteroidales bacterium
GGTCATGCCGACCTTTTTTCCTATTAATCCTGGCATCTTTAATTAAAATTAGTTGTTATACTTTAATTTCCACTTCCACTCCACTTGGCAACTCCAGTTTCATTAAAGCGTCAATAGTTTTTGGAGTGGAGCTATAAATATCTAACAGCCTTTTAAATGACGATAACTGAAATTGCTCACGGGATTTCTTGTTAACAAAAGGCGAGCGCAGAACCGTAAAAATCCTTTTATGTGTTGGCAGAGGTATAGGTCCGCTAACCACAGCACCCGTAGTTTTAACAGTTTTTACAATCTTTTCGGCAGATTTGTCAACAAGATTGTGATCGTAAGACTTCAGTTTTATTCTAATCTTCTGGCTCATTATTATAAAATAATATTATACAAATGCTTTTAATCCTTTAATTTTTTCAATAATATTCTGCGCAATATCGGGGGGCACTTCTTCGTAATGCGAGAATTCCATTGTTGATGTTGCACGGCCCGATGTTAGAGTTCTTAATACAGTAACATAACCAAATTTTTCTGCCAAAGGTACCTTAGCCTTGATAGTCCTGGCATTTCCTTTGGTCTCCATACCCTCCACTTTTCCTCTCCGCCTGTTAAAGTCAGCTATGATATCACCCATATATTCTTCGGGTGTTACTACTTCAGCTGACATAATAGGTTCAAGCAATTTTACTTTAGCTTTGCTCATCGCATTTTTAAATCCCTGCTTGGCGGCAATTTCAAATGAGAGAGAATCAGAGTCAACAGGATGGGAAGAGCCGTCTTTAAGGACAACCTTCAGGCTGTTAAGAGGGAATCCCGCTAATATTCCATTGCGCATCGCTTCCTTGAATCCTTTTTCTACATAAGGAATAAATTCTTTGGGAATATTTCCGCCTTTGACCTCGTCATAAAATTGAAGGCCTTTAATACCTTTATCAGCTGGTGAAAGTTCAAATAAGATATCGGCAAACCTGCCTTTACCCCCGGTTTGTTTCTTAAATACCTCTCTGTGTTCAGCAGTAGATGCTATTGCCTCTTTATATGCGACCTGTGGCGTTCCTTTATTGCATTTAATATTAAATTCTCTTTTTAATCTGTCAATCAGTATTTCAAGGTGAAGTTCTCCCATTCCGCTGATTATTGTCTGTCCCGTATCCTCGTCTACTTTCACCTGGAAAGTCGGATCTTCCTCGGAAAGTTTGCCCATGGCAATCCCGAGCTTATCAAAATCAGCCTGGACTTTTGGTTCAATAACCATACCGATAACCGGATCCGGGAAAATCATTGTCTCAAGGTAAATGGGCTTCTTAATATCACATAGAGTATCTCCTGTAACCAATTCTTTCAGTCCGACAGCAGCACAAATATCTCCGGCATCAATCCTGTCCCTTGGAATTTGTTTATTAGCATGCATTTGATAGAGGCGGGTAATTTTTTGCTTCTTTCCGGTTCTGGGATTAAAAACATTCATCCCGGATTCAATATATCCTGAATAAATCCTCAGAAAAACCAGCCTTCCTACATAAGGGTCAGTGGCTATTTTAAATGCTAGTGCTGCCAATGGTTCGTTGGGATCAGGATTTCTATATATGATCTGCTCGTTTCTTGGATTTTTACCCTGTATTGAACCTACGTCATAAGGGCTTGGAAGAAATGCGGAAATAGCATCCAATAATCTTTGTACCCCTTTATTTTTAAAGGAAGCGCCACATAAAACAGGGATGATCGTTCTGTTAATTGTAGCTTTGCGTATGGCCAGTATTAGTTCTCCGGAAGTTATCGATTCTTTATCATCAAAGAATTTTTCGAGTAAATTATCATCTGATTCACATACAGACTCTAAAAGCTTATCCCTCCATTCATTTGCTGTATCTTTGAGGTCTTCAGGAATATCAGTGTAATCATATTTTACACCGAATGTATTATCCTCCTTCCATACAATGGCACGGTTCTCAATTAAATCAATGACCCCTTTAAATGATTCTTCGGAACCTATGGGGATTTGCAACGGGAGCGGGTTGGCCCCGAGCTTTTTCTTTATTTGCCTGACCACTCCGTAGAAATCTGCCCCTGTGCGATCCATCTTATTTACAAATGCGATACGGGGAGTCCCATATTTATCTGCTTGTCTCCAGACAGTCTCTGATTGAGGTTCAACACCACCCACAGCACAGAAAATTGCTATTGCACTATCCAAAACACGCAATGAACGTTCGACCTCAACAGTAAAGTCAACATGCCCGGGAGTATCTATTATGTTAATCTTGAATTCGTTGTTATTGTATTTCCAGTAGGTTGTAGTAGCAGCCGATGTGATGGTAATTCCTCTTTCCTGTTCCTGTACCATCCAGTCCATGGTTGCTGCCCCGTCATCAACTTCTCCAATCCGGTGAGTTATACCAGTGTAAAACAGTATACGTTCGGTTGTAGTGGTCTTTCCGGCATCAATATGAGCCATTATCCCAATATTCCTGGTATAATTTAAATCTTTATCCATTTCACTAATTATCAGCTAGCAACTATAATTATCCTGTACTATTTGCTAATATATAAATCTTAGAACCTAAAATGTGCAAAAGCCTTATTAGCTTCAGCCATTCTGTGTGTTTCTTCTTTCTTTTTAAATGCTCCGCCTTCTTCATTATAAGCAGCCAGAATCTCAGCGGCCAGTTTTTCGCTCATAGATTTTCCGCTTCTTCTTCTTGCAAACACGATCATACTTTTCATACTAAGGCATATCTTTCTGTCAGGCCTTATTTCAGTAGGTACCTGGAATGTTGCACCACCGACCCTTCTGCTTTTAACTTCTACCTGTGGGGTAATATTTTCAAGAGCCTTTTTCCATATTTCAAGAGGTGTTCCTTCAATATCCTTGCCCTTTTGTTCAATGATATCAAGCGCCTCATAGAAAATCTTATAAGCAATATTCTTTTTACCCTGAAACATAATACTGTTTACGAATCTTGTAACAAGAGTATCTTTAAATTTCGGATCAGGTAATAATTTACTTTTTTTTGGTTTTGATTTTCTCATTTTAAATCTCTACATTAAAGCAACTATTTTTTTGGCCTTTTGGCTCCATATTTTGACCGGCGCTGGGTACGTCCTTCAACTCCTGAAGCATCCAGAGCGCCCCTTATTAAATGATATCTGACACCGGGCAGATCTTTAACCCTTCCTCCCCTGATCAGGACAATCGAATGTTCCTGTAAATTATGTCCTTCACCAGGTATATAAGCGTTAACCTCTTTACCGTTTGTTAGTCTCACACGTGCTACTTTTCTCATTGCTGAATTAGGCTTTTTAGGCGTTGTAGTATAAACACGCACACATACTCCTCTTCTTTGCGGACAAGAGTCTAATGCCGGAGCTTTACTTTTATCCGTGATCCTGCTCCTTCCTTTTCTAACCAATTGTTGAATAGTCGGCATATACAATTATGTTGATATCATTTTTATAAATGGGTTGCAAAGGTAGATTATTTTTTATGAAAAACAATAACATGCCAAAATTATTTTATACAATATTTCCTATTTTATTCTATATTATATATTATCATATTTCAGGTGTTATAAAAATTAGTTTTTTATACTCTTTATCAAGGGATGCCAAACATAAATTCCAATTTTATAATTTTTAAAATGCTGCAAGTATTTTATGTTAAATTCATATCCGGGGCAGTTAATGTAAAAACATGATATACAACACATAATATCTTTATGTCATTAATAATTTATACTTATTGGTTCTTTTTAAAAAAATGTTATTTTTGCAAATCCTTTTCAGGAGGTAAATTCTAATAATAATTCAATTTGACGTGAAATGAAAACTTATACAACCGATCAGATAAGAAACCTTGTAGTTGTTGGAAATTCAGGCTCGGGGAAAACCACTTTATCTGAAGCTATGCTTTTTGAAGGAGGGGTGATCGACAGGCGAGGCGACGTTACCGGCAAGAATACTGTTTCTGACTTCAGGGAAATCGAACATTACAATACTAACTCGGTTTATTCGACCCTTTTATATTCCGAATATAATAATTGTAAGATTAACTTTATTGATGCTCCGGGACTTGATGATTTCATTGGAGGTGTTGTATCTTCATTAACGGTAACAGATACTGCATTGATGGTTATTAATGCACAAAATGGGATTGAAGTGGGTGCTGAGATTCATGGCAGGTACCTTAAAAAATCAAATAAACCTATGATCCTTGTGGTAAATCAACTGGACCATGAGAATGCGAATTACGAAAAATGTATTGAAACAGCCAGGGAATGTTTTGGTAATAATGTTACTATAGTACAGTATCCTGTTAATGCGGGGCCCGGATTTAACTCGGTTATCGATGTACTTACTATGAAAATGTATAAGTTCCCTGCAGATGGAGGCAATCCGGAGGTACTTGATATACCTGCCGATAAACTCGATCATGCTGCTGAGCTGCAAAATAAGCTCATTGAAAAAGCTGCGGAAAATGACGAGGCCTTGATGGAACTGTATTTTGAAAAGGATACTCTAACAGAAGAAGAAATACGGAAGGGAGTAAAGTTAGGCCTGATACAACGAAATATCTTCCCGGTATTTTGTGTATCTGCTGAAAAAAATATGGGAGTGGGACGGTTAATGGAATTTATTACAAATGCTGTACCCAATCCTGCGGATATGCCTGCACCAAAAGCCTCTGACAAAGAGATCAAATGTGAGAAATCAGGTAAAACCTCACTCTTTGTGTTTAAAACATCTGTAGAGACTCACATAGGTGAAATAAATTATTTTAAGATAATGTCAGGAGAGATCAAAGAAGGAATTGATTTAAATAATACTACTACCAATAATAAGGAAAGGATTGCTCAAATATTTGTTTCCGCTGGCAAAAAAAGGACAAAAGTACCAACTATGATGGCAGGGGATTTAGGAGTAACCGTCAAGTTAAAAGCTACAAAGTTTAACCATACACTGTCTGACGGCGATATAAAATTTGATCCCATACAATTTCCGGCACTAAAATACCGGACGGCAATAAAAACGGTTAGTGAAGGTGATGAGGAAAAACTGGGAGAAATGTTACAGAGGCTGCATGATGAGGACCCGACTATCAATGTTGAATATTCAAAGGAGTTAAAACAGATAATAGTATCAGGGCAGGGTGAGTATCATCTGAATATTCTGAAGTGGCACTTTGATAATCTGTATAAACTGAGTATTAATTTCATTACTCCGAAAATTCCATACAGGGAAACGATAACCAGGATTGCCCAGTCGGATTACCGCCATAAGAAGCAGTCAGGCGGCGCAGGCCAGTTTGGCGAAGTACATCTTTGTATTGAGCCGTATATTGAAGGGGCACCAAATCCAACTTTATATAAAGTGGAAGGGAAAGAGATAAAAGTATCTGTGAGGGATACGGAAGTAGTTGATCTGCTGTGGGGAGGAAAACTGGTATATCATAATTGTATTGTAGGTGGTTCAATTGATTCAAGGTTTATGCCTGCAATATTGAAAGGTATAATGGAAAGAATGGAAGTAGGGCCTTTAACCGGTTCATATGCAAGGGACATAAGGGTAGCAGTGTATGATGGTAAAATGCACCCCGTTGATTCAAATGAAATATCATTCAGACTTGCAGGAAGGAATGCATTCAGCATGGCATTTAAAAAAGCCGCACCAAAAATTCTTGAGCCGATATATGAGCTGGAGGTTCTGGTGCCATCCGACCGCATGGGTGATGTGATGAGTGATTTACAGAGCAGGAGGGCAATTGTACAGGGAATGTCAAGTGAAGGTGGCTTTGAGAAGATCATTGCCAAAATACCTCTGGCTGAAATGGACAAATATTCAACCTCCTTAAGTTCCATCACAGGAGGAAGAGCTATGTATTCAATGAAATTTTCGGAATATATGCAGGTTTCAGGTGAAATACAGGAACAGTTGCTAAAAGCATACGAGTCAGAGCAACAGGAAGATTAGAGACACAGGAAGAACAAAAAAGGTACAGCTCCCGAAAAGGGACTGCGCCCTGGCGCTGTCACCGGTAACTGTACTTTTTTATTTAATAACGGGGCTTCCTGTAAAGATGAATAAATCCCCTTTTTACTTCCTGGCTGTAATCCCTGAATTTTACTTCTTCCCAGTCTTCGATAGCGACAATTCTTTTTATAACATAAAAATATACTCCTTCTGAAGCATCTCTGTCAGAATCCAGAATCTTACCATCCCATCCTTTCCAGTTTCTGATGTTTCCGTTATATTCATGTACTTTTTTTCCATACCTGTTAAAAATTACTAAATCAATAGTATATATCGATACATCAACAGGCCTGAAGATGTCGTTTGCAATAGCATCAGGGTAATTTCCCTCTTTATATAGCTGCAGTACATCTCCTAAACCATCCCAGTTGGGTGTAAAAACATTAGGCAGTAAAGGAGGATCTTTTGTTTGATCACCGCTGCTGTATGCTCCCATAGAAGGTGGATCGATCGTAATTATTGTATTGACTGAATCAATACATTCATAAGGTCCGGCTGAAATGGCAATAAATGTTATATTATATTCGCCCGGATATAAATATTCATATATTATTGTATCCTCTGCATTGAAATAAGTTGTGTCTTCACCGTTACCATACTTAATAGAGAACTTAGCCGCGTTCCTGGAATCGTTATCAAAGAACTTATATTTTGCCGGAGCAGTAATGTTTTTATAATTACCCCCATAAAAAAGTTCATATTCTTCAGGGTAATATTCACTATCAGATAAACTGATATACATATTGTCAAATCCTGCTTTAGACTGAATTGACTCATACAGCACATTATCAGAACGCTGCAGTCCGAATCTGTCAGTTACAGTAATGATATATTCAGTATCCTCATATGGCAGCCCACCTATTCTTGGATCAAGTCTGCGGCCGGGTTTTAATCCCGAACCTTCTTCATTATCCACTTCCCAGTCAATATCATCATAGTTATTAGGGAAGTA
Source organism: uncultured Bacteroidales bacterium (assembly GCA_964495025.1). Classification (GTDB taxonomy): domain Bacteria; phylum Bacteroidota; class Bacteroidia; order Bacteroidales; family UBA10428. The sequence goes on from CAZBUF010000470.1 coordinate 6,971, forward strand.
TATCATTGTATCATTTCTTCCCGGAATATAATAGCTAAAAGTTGCTTCGCTGATTACGGCTTCAAGGTCAAGGAATTCACATGAGTAATAATATGATGGGACCTTACCGGAATCATTCTTACTGGTTATTTCCACATTAAAATCATTGATAAATACCCATGCCCTGAATGTATCGGTTATTGCACCATTGGTTAGAATAATCTGGTAGCAGCCGGAGTAGCTGATAGTGTCAATAGCTGAGGATGATCCGGTTACTGTGTCAAACTGGCTGAAGGTTGTTGATACTTCATCATAAACTGACCAGATAAATTGCCAGTTATCCATACTGTCGGTGGATAAAGCCAAAAGCCTGCAGTTTACTGTGCCTTCGTATACGGGGACATTAAAAATATAAACCGAGTCAGTACTGTTGGGCGAGTCATAGGCAACCTCGCCGGAATAATTTGCTGACGGTGCATATAACTGGGCATGAATAAATACCTGAGATGACAGAAATAAAAAAAGGAGTAGACTGTAAATATATTTTAACATACGAATTCTATGTAATATTATATTGTCTTGTCTTGTTAATAACTTATATATTATTAAAATATTATTATGAATTATAGCAAATAAGAATTTTACAATGTTAAAAAAATATTCTCAATGTTATTAAATTTTTAAAATATAAATTCATTAGGTAAATTTAACTAAATACAAATGTTATTTTTGCCGCATTTAAATATAAATAAAATTGCAAAAGTTCCTACAAGACTTAAATAAGGATCAATATGAAGCGGTAATAAATACGGAGGGCCCTTCACTTATTATTGCCGGGGCGGGTTCCGGCAAGACAAGGGTGTTGATGTACCGGATAGCTTTTTTAGTGAGCAAAGGGGTCATGCCGGGAAATATCATAGCGCTTACTTTTACAAACAGGGCGGCAAATGAAATGAGGGAAAGGATTAACAAGGTTGCAGGGAATAATATTGCACAATACCTCTGGATGGGAACATTTCACTCTCTTTTTGCAAGGATACTCAGGTTGGAATGTGATGTGCTTGGTTATAATCCGAACTATTCCATTTATGATACTACTGACTCGAAAAGCCTTTTAAGATCAATTGTCAGGGAACTGAATCTGGATGAGAAAGTATATAAACCCGGTGAAATACTTGGACGGATATCATCGGCAAAAAACAACCTGATAACTGCACAGGCTTATTATAATAATTCAGAGATCAATGAACATGATAAAATTACCAGGAGGCCCAGAATTGCTGATATATTCAAGATTTACAGTATTCGATGCAGGAAATCAAATGCAATGGATTTTGATGATTTACTGCTAAACACAAATATTCTTTTCAGAGACTTTCCCGACATTCTTAAAAAATACCAGCAAAAATTTCAATATATATTTGTTGATGAATATCAGGATACAAATTATTCACAAAACCTTATAGTGAATAAACTTGCAGCGATCCATAAAAATATTTGTGTGGTCGGCGATGATTCACAGAGCATATATTCATTCAGGGGAGCCAGGATTGAAAATATACTGAACTTCAGAAACGTTTATGAAGGTAACAGGCTCTTTAAGCTGGAACAAAACTACCGGTCAACAAGGGTTATTGTTGATGCGGCCAATAGTATTATAATTAATAATAAAGGTCAGATTCACAAGAAAGTATGGTCAGATAATGAAAAAGGCGAAAAGATTAAGGTCGTAAAAACACTAACCGATACTGAAGAAGGATTCTTTGTGTCAAATTTAATACTTGATACGGCATTGGTACAACAGGAGCAGTATAGTGAATTTGCCGTTTTATACCGTACTAACGCACAGTCAAGGATATTTGAAGAAGCTTTACGGAAAAGAAATATTCCATATAAAATATACGGAAGCATATCTTTTTATGAGAGGAAAGAAATTAAGGATGCGCTTGCTTATTTACGCTTAACAGTTAACAATGACGATAGTGAAGCAGTGAAACGAATTATAAATTATCCGGCACGGGGCATTGGAAAAACAACCTTTGGAAAACTTGAGGAACATGCAAACATTAAGGATAAAAGCATACTGCAAATAATTCAACAGCTGGAACAGGAGAATCCCGGGTTTAATAAAGGAACCACGGATAAGCTAAAGTCATTTGCTGACAATATCTCCGGCTTTGGTTCGAAACAGGATGAAATGAATGCTTATGAACTGGCTCAGCATATATTATCTTCTTCGGGAATGCTAAAAGATCTTTATAATGGCAATTCACCCGAAGAAATCAGCAAATATGAGAATGTTGAAGAATTACTGAACGGGATAAGGGAATTTGTTGAGGAAAATAACGAAGAGGGATCCGCCACTCTTGACAGATATCTTCAAAATGTTTCGTTACTGACAAATATGGATAATGAAAAAGATGAAGACAGGAATAAAGTTACCATTATGACAATACACTCAGCTAAAGGGCTGGAATTTAATCATATATATATCGCCGGGGTTGAAGAAGATCTTTTGCCTTCAAGATTATCGTTGGATTCACAAAAAGATATTGAAGAGGAAAGAAGGCTGTTTTATGTTGCAGTGACGCGTGCCAGAAAAAGGGTAGTAATAACTTATGCACAATCGAGGTACAAATGGGGGCTCCCCACCGATTGCAGGCCAAGCAGGTTTCTTAAGGAAATTAAAAATGAATTTCTTGACTGGCCACAGGAAGAAAGGGCGACGGAGTTCACGGGTGCCGGAAATACTGCGGATCAAAACCGGATATTTATTGGAAAGCAGAGATACACTAAGGTAAGGAGTTCACCAAATACGATGTCTGATATGTCTTCCGGAGAACCCGCCCCTGCATTTATGCATGATAATCCTGAAGATATCAGGGCAGGGATGAAAGTTGAACATCAGCGTTTTGGGATCGGTAAGATTA
>CAZBUF010000471.1:0-11713 GCA_964495025.1 uncultured Bacteroidales bacterium
TCATCATACATTTTAAGCCTGAGCTTCAGATTATCAAACTCCTTATGTAACATGTAACTCTCATGATCATATACATTAAGGGTGTCGTTTATCAACTTGTCTGTTATACCATCAGGTAAATCATACTTAACAAGACTGTCATTTTCAGGCAAAATATCATTATTTACTGACAGGGCCCTCTTCAGATCATCCTCTGCAATTAATAAGTTATTCCTTGCAGAAACACAATGTAATTCTATTTTTAAATACTCTGACTCATATAGAGCTTTTTCCGTAATGCTGATCTCTCCTGCTTTTAATTTTAATTCCGATATTTCTGTAAGATCATTTATCAAAGTTTTCTTTTCCGTTAATATCCTTAGGCGGTTAATGTAATATATCCAGTTATAGTAAGCTTTTTTTATTTCGCTTTCATAAAATTCATAATCAGTGCCGGAGAATTCATCAGCTGACAACTCAAGCGCATTTTTTATACTTATTACTTTTATTTCATCAGACTGCCCGTACACATTATTAAGAGCGAACGCCAAAAAAACGATAATAACTCTTTGCTGTGTATTTAACATAATATTTTTGATATTGATAAAATTCCCAAAAATCCTTATATCACAGTTTTACTAAAATACATATCAAAGAATGCCGGAATGCATATATTTGCCAGATTTGACGATGAGTTCATAAGAACTGCAACAGCAATACCCTCTTTCGGGCAAACTGCAATCTCTGCACGATAGCCTTTAACATATCCCCCGTGATATATTATCTCATTCCCCCTGAAATAGAACACCCGCCATCCCATTCCGTAATATATATCGCCCAGTCCTTTCCAGTTTCCTGCATACCTTCGTTTGATATGTGTTTGAATATAAGGCCTGTATATCTCATCCAGGATATCCGGGCTTACAACATCAGGACATTTTTCAAGTAAAGCCATCAGATATTTTGATAAATCGGAAATGCTGCTGTTTAGTCCTGAAGCCGGCGATGTAGAATAATAATTATCCTTGATCTTTCCTGTCCTGTAACTATTGTTTTTTCTTAAGTGGGGTTTGGCAACATTGCCGCATTTAACAAGGCTGTAAAAATCAATTGATGCATCATCCATTTCCAGCGGATAAAACAATTTTTCCATTATTAAAGAGTTGTAACATTTGCCTGTTGCTTTTTGTAAAATATCGGATATCAGGCTATATGCAACATTCTGATAGCTGTAAACTTCTCCCGGAGGGCTTATTGCCGGTACTTCTTCAAGCTTCTTCACAATATCACGGTAAGGTACATTATCGTCAAGCAAATTTGTAAATGTATGTTTTGGCAACCCTGTAGTCTGACTTAGTATATGGCGAATGGTCAAATTACCGGTATTTACGGAATCGTTAAGTGAAAAATCCGGCAAATATTTTATTACCTTATCGTCCCAGTCCAAAATACCCTCCTTCACCAATATGCCGGTTAATACCGCAGCAAAACCTTTTGAAACAGACCCCAGCCTGAAAACAGTATTTATATTTACCGAATCTTCAGAGCCTGATTCTTTAACACCATATCCCCTGAGCCATTTCTTCCCGGTATCCCTGACAATTGCTACTGCAGCGCCGGGGCAGCCGGATCTTTCCAGTTCCTTCATGAAAAATGTATCATAGCACTGAAACATATCATCAAAACATGATAACTCCGGAATTATGATCACAGTGTCATAATCGGGATCTTCATTATCACCGGCAATTACGTATTTCGGATGAACATTGAGCAATACAAATGCACAAAATATAAGAAATACTATGCTTATAATTAAAATTCTCTTCCCCATGTTGCCCTTATGTAAATAATGTTATGAAGATCATGCAGATATCTGCATAAAAAGTAAATACAACCATCAAATCTATTATGTTTAAAAGGAATTCCGGGCCATACTTTTAAAAAGTTTTCAACGGATACGAGCTTTATCTCAGGCATCCTGCCTGCTATCCTTCCCCTGGCATATTCAATTTTTGAGACCGCCGGATAATATTCATTTACCTTGCCATAAGTACTGAAATTAATAGTTATTGTTTTTTATCCTGAAATTTAGCAGGCAAAGAATAAGTTTTTATATTTTAGCAATACAATCATAAATGTTATTAAAAATAATATTTATCGCGGGGGATATTATTGCTTGATTTTAACTGTTTTAATCAAAAACAATTATCCATAATGAAAAAATACATATTTATTTTTTTTATTGTCTTTCTTGCCTGTGCTTTTACCGGCAAAAGCTATTCCAATAAACTTTTCCCTGCAGTTAAGGGATGGAAACTTGAAATAAATGAAACAGTATATAATGCTTCCACATTGTGGGAATATATTGATGGTGCGGCAGAGATTTACCTGGCATATGATTTTCAGAATCTCTACCTGGCAAAATATGCCGGAAAGGACGAATCCGGGGTAAGGGCGGAAATATATGAACATAGTTCGCCTGTTAATGCATTTGGCATATATACTGCCGAAAGAATGCCCGATTACAATTTCGTTGATATTGGTGTGCAGGGATATACTGAGCCTGGTATCTTAAATTTCTATACCGGTGAATATTATGTTAAGCTGATGTCCTCAGGGCCAACAGAAACTGACAAGGCAACCCTGATGATTATTGCCACGGAAATCAGCAATACAATTGGCAACACAGAAAACTGGCCCCTGGCCATAAATTATTTTCCTCCTGAAGGCAAGGTCCCAAACACTGAAAGATATATTGCAAAAAACTTTTTAGGTTATAGTTTTTTTCATTCAGCCTTTACTGCAGAATATTATATTGGAGAAAAATATCAGATGTTCGTTATTGATTTGAAAAATGAAAAAGAAGTACAGGATATGTTAAACAGTTACATTAATATTTTAAATGAAGAAAAAGTTATGCAGGAAAATGATTTTTATGCAATTGATGACTTTTTCAACGGTATGTTATTTATATTGGTTAAGTCGGGTTGTATTGCAGGAGTAATTAATATGAAGGACAGGGCCCTTGCCGAAGAATTATTGAATAAAGTGAAGCTCTGATCCTATTTTTCTATCTCAAGCAGTACATCGTCTTTTGCTACCGAATCATTCTGTTTAATAAAAATTCTCTTTATCCTGCCTGAAAAAGGAGAATTTATCTCATTTTGCATTTTCATGGCTTCCAGGATCAAAATAGGTTCTCCCTCTTTGATCCCGGCATTTTCCTCAACCAGCAGTTCTATTATTTTTCCAGGCATAGGGGCAGTAACAGCTTCGGTTTTATTCCTGGTTTTATTTTTCTCGAGATACTTTTTCCTTTTATATGATATTGGTGACTCTATTGAAAATGAATAACTGACCCCATTTAGTAAAACCGTATATTTATTCTGGTTTTTCTCAATTATTTCGGCCAGATATTTTTTATTTTTCCATACCAGGTATGTAAATCCTTCCTCGCTTTCAAAAATTTTTATATCGGCTTTCTGATTATTTATTTTTGGTTCTTCACAAAAAGGGTTGACAATCTTGTAACGTTTATTCTCCTGTGAAACAGCTATATATTCATCATCTGCTATTTTGCTCTTTTTACTGTAAAGTTTCATCCTTTCTCATATTTTTGTTACTCAGGAAAATTATTTAAAAAGACCTTAGTCTTTTGTTTAACACCCAGGGACTTATATTTTTTCCCTGTTCGAAATTAACGTAAGTCGATCGGTCTGTTTCCAGCTCGGCCGCAAAATCAAAAGCTGCTACATAAGCAGCAAGCATTTCATCGTCAGGCCCCTGATTGTAAAGTTTATCCATTTCCTCTTCAATGAATGAAGTGTTAAACTCTCCCTTTTTAAATTTCTTATTACATAGTACCTCGATACAAAAAGGAATAGTAGTTTTAATTCCTCTGATCCATATTTTCTTCAGAGCATTTACAGCTACAGAAATGGCTTTTTCTCTTGATTCACTGTGCACTATAAGTTTGGCGACCATAGAATCATAATATTGAGTCACTGCTGATGAGTCCCTTACGCCACTGTCGATTCGGATATTCTTGCCTTTTGGAAAAGATATCTTTTCAATTGTTCCCAGATTAGGGGAAAACCCGGCCTGAACGTCTTCAGCATTAATCCGGCATTCTATGGCCCATCCCTTAAGTCTGATATTACTTTGCCTGAATGGCAGTTTCTCTCCCTCGGCAATCCTAAACTGCTGTTCAATAAGATCAATCCCTGTTATCATCTCCGATACCGGATGTTCGACCTGAATTCTCGTGTTCATCTCCATAAAGTAATAATTCTTATCGTGATCAAGGAGAAATTCAACCGTCCCGGCGCTGTAATAATCCACTGATTTTGCTATTTGAATGGCTGCCTGCCCCATCTCTTTTCTTAAGGTCGCATCCAGGGCGACAGACGGTGATTCCTCAATGAGTTTCTGGTGTTTCCGCTGTATTGAACATTCACGCTCCCCAAGATGGACATAGTTGCCGTGCTTATCCCCGAGAATCTGGAATTCAATATGCCGCGGATTGCGAACATATTTTTCAATAAATAAAGAAGAATCGTTAAAAGCCTTTTCTGCTTCTGAAGAAGCTATATTAAACATTTTCTCCATCTTCGACTCTTTTTCTACTATTCTCATTCCCCGGCCTCCTCCGCCAGCTGCAGCTTTTAATATTACCGGATACCCGATCTTTTCTGCTATGTCCCCGGCCTCCCTGATATTCCTGACATTTCCAATACTACCTTTTAATAAGGGAATTTTATGCCTGGTTGCCAGCTGTTTGGCAATTGTCTTGTTTCCCATTTTGAAAATCGCATATGCCGAAGGGCCGATAAAAATTATTCCTTCATCCTCGCATCGCTGAGCGAAATACGGACTTTCGGCCAAAAAGCCGTATCCCGGATGGATAGCATTGATCTTATTACCTTTTGCAGCATCAATTATTTTTTCAATATCCAAAAATTCAGGAATCTCTCCAATATCATCGGAAAAGTCGCAAATACTATCCACCAATTGAAGATATAAGGCATTAGGTTCTTTGGATGTTTTTATTCCATAGGTTTTTATCCCCAATTTTTTTGCCGTTTTAACTATTCGCACCGCTATTTCGCCGCGATTAGCTATAAGTAGGCTTTTTATTTTCATAGCCGAGGATTAAAGTGAGATCTTAAAGTTGAAAAATATGAAACAGGACGCAATTAAAGTAATTTTAATCTAATTAACAAGGATTTTATATGTAAATCTGTTGTCACTTTGGTAATAGTGCATATCATTATTTTAATTATAATGGTATATTACCGTGTTTTCTGGAAGGTACGTTAACATGTTTATTTTCAAGTGCTTCAAAGGCCGTTATGAGCTTTTTGCGTGTAAATGCGGGATCAATTACTTCATCTATATATCCTCTTTCATCAGCAATATATGGATTTGCTATTTCTTCACGATATTTTATTGCCAGTTCTTTCTTTAATTTCGCCGGATCTTCGGCCTCTTCCAGCTGTTTTCTGTATAATATTGAAACCGCCCCTTCAGGACCCATTACCGCTATCTCTGCCGTTGGCCATGCAAAATTAAAATCTCCTCCAAGATTTTTACTGTTCATCACGCAGTATGCACCTCCATATGATTTTCTCAGTATCACTGTAATTTTCGGTACTGTTGAGTCGCTGTATGCATAAAGCAGCTTTGCTCCTTGTTTGATTATCCCGTTATGTTCCTGGTCTATTCCCGGAAGAAAGCCCGGCACATCTTCAAGAGTAAGAATAGGTATATTGAATGCATCACAAAACCTGATAAATCTTGCTCCTTTTACTGAAGAGTTAATATCCAGGGTTCCTGCAAGTACCTTTGGCTGATTTGACAGAATACCTATTGTCCTTCCCCTTAACCGTGCCAGTCCTATTACAACATTCTGTGCATAATTATTCGATACCTCCAGAAATGTTCCCCTGTCTATAATCAGATTAATCACTTCTTTTATATCATAAGGTTTGTTCGGATCGTCAGGTACTATTTCACGTAATTTTTTCTCAATCCTTTCTTCCCTGTCGCCACAATCAATAAATGGAGGATTCTCAAGATTATTTGACGGTATATATGAAAGTAATTTTTGTACTCCCCTTATAGTATTTTCTTCGTCCTCATAAACAAATTGAGCCACTCCGCTCTTTTGCATATGTACGGATGCCCCTCCGAGATCTTCGAAATTTACTTCTTCGTTTAATACTTCCTTTACTACATTTGGCCCTGTTACAAACATATAACTGGTTTTGTTTGTCATAAAAACAAAATCGGTAAGTGCGGGAGAATAAACAGCTCCACCGGCAGCCGGCCCCATAATTACAGATATCTGGGGTATAACACCTGAAGATCTTACATTCCTGTGAAATATACTGGCATATCCTGCCAGGCTGGCAACTCCTTCCTGTATGCGGGCTCCGCCTGAGTCAATTAATCCGATCATCGGGGCTCCCATCTTAAGGGCCATATCCTGTATTTTAGCTATTTTTGTAGCATGCACCGAGCCAAGTGAACCTCCCATTACCGTAAAATCCTGGGCATATACAAATGCAAGCCTTCCTGCAATCCTTCCATGCCCGATAATAACCCCGTCTCCATAAACTTCTACGATTTTGCCAAACTCACCCCCGGTAGGCAGTGGAGTAGAAAAAGCGTCTATTTCTTCAAATGTATCAGGGTCAAACAATATTTCAATCCTGTCTCTTGCGGTAAGCTTTCCTTTTGATTGTTGCTTCTGAATGGCCGTTTCTCCATGCTGCTGATCATATTGCTCCTGTCTTTGAAGAAACTTTTTATATAATTTTCCGTTTGTATCCATCGTCTATATTTGATTAATAACTCAATCCGTTAATATATATAAGGATTGTTTCCGGAGGTATATTTCTTTGTTATTATAGAATTTTGACTGCAAATTTAATAATAAATATATGATATAATCAAAATGAAATGGTAATTAAAATATGGAGGTATAAAGTAATTATCTGGCCGGTAATGAAATATGTTAAATATTACCCTGATTTATTTTTGAAATAATACATATTTTGAATACCTGTTTTGTTCAATTTAATTTGAACATTATAGGAATTGTAATTGATACATCGATAAGCTTGCCGTCCCTCCTCCCCGGCATCCACCTTGGAGAGGTGTCAAGTACGCGCAAAGCCTCTGTATTAAAGTATTCCTTGTCTTCTTTGACAATTTTTGCCTTGATAATATTTCCCTCTTTATCAACAGTAAATCTTACATATACCGTCCCTTCCTCATTATTTCTGACTGCAATTTCCGGGTAATTGATTTTATCAAGTATATATTTTTTAAACCCTGCAAGCCCCCCTTTAAATTTTGGCATAATAAAATATTCAAAATAGCTTGTATCCTTTCCCTCTCGCGTAAAGCACCTTCCCCTCACGAATTTATCATCCCTGTAAATATCCTTTCTTATTAATAACCCGTTATCATAATAAGTAAGGAATTTACCGTGTTTTGCCCCGTTTTTATAATTTACTTCCTTTTTTATTCGTCCCTCTGCTGACCATGTCAATTCTGTGCCGTTTAACCGGCCGCTTTTGTAATTCTTCTCACTCCTAAGCTGCCCATTGCTGAAATATTCACAGTATTTGCCTTCAGGATTATTATGGTAATAATTACATTCTATATGTAATTGCCCGTTTTTATAGTAATAGTAAAACTTTCCCAGCTTATAATCCGGATTTATTGATTTATAATTTCCCGTCATCTGAATCTGGCCCGTTTTATAATAGTCCTTTACATGAAACTGTAATTTGCCGCTGGTGTCATTACTTATTACTCTGTAGTATTCGGCATTTTCCTCATCAGACTGATCCCAGCTACTGTTAAAATATACAGTATCATTTAAGAACTGCGAATGCACATTAATTGCAATTGCAAAAATTAAGTTCGTAATTAAGATCCTTATCATTATGATGTTTCAGCTAATAATTTCTTTATATGTAAAATTATTAATATCCCTTCATAAAGTATAACTATATTCGGAAAATTAAATAAAATAATTCTACCTGGCCTTTTCAATATATCCTGCTACGGCATTTGATATTGCCCTGGGTTCAGGAGGCAGTGAGTAAATATTCTTTTCGTATTCTTTATTATAGGGAGAAATATTCAAAACTTTATTATTAACTACCAGGGTGCTGCTGCCCCCAGGATCAAAGCTCATTGCTTTTTCAGCTCCGAGTTTTATCATAATTTCGGCCATATCAATATGTGTGGCGCCTACGGATTCTCTTATTCTTCCGTTGATAGTCAAAACCAGGAGGTTGCCGTTTTTATCCAGGCCGGTTGCAATTTTAGGCCCTCTCATATCAGTATAATCCAGCCTGGCAGCCTGCGTACTTATTGAATTCATTGTGGCCCATCCTTCATTTTCCATATCAATGGCAATATCCCCGTTTTCAACCAGCATTGGCCCTGCTTCAACTCCATGTAACACATCATCAATGCCCTCTATTAAAATATCCAACTCTGTCTCAGGTTTATCAAAATCAGGAGAAAACTTATCAGCAGGAAAAGACAATGTCAGCCCTGTAGGAATTATTCTGACGGTACTGGTATTTTTAATGATCTCTTTAATAACATTGCCTGATAATCTTATAATCACACGGTTTTTTGATATTATTTCTTCTTTTTCATATAATAAATCATAATAACAAGGATTTAAACCCGGGGATCTTACATTATAATCACTGCGTGTAAATACTACCTGTGTTTTTCCCCTTGATACAGTAATGCCGTTTTTTGAATTTACTTTTCTTATTTCCAGTTTACCATTACTATAAATCAGCAAAGCTGCTTTATTGTATAATGGCGGGCTATCTATTCTATTGTCTGATACAAGCAGGCCCAGAGGTGATCCTATATATGATTCAGGCAGTCCCAGTTTTCCCACCAATTCGGGATTAAGAATATAACCCCCGTTCCATGCAATTTTTACATCAATTCCTGTTGCATTTGTAAATTGCTGTGTAAGAGTAGTAACTCTTTTTGTTTTATTGCCGTATAAGGTTCTGAAAACCCATTTATTTTCAGGATTCCCTGTTCTTACCCTGGCATATACCCCGTTCCAGGGATGTCCGTCGCTATATAAGCCGCTCACATATTCATATTCAACCTCCCGGTCCCTCTTTCTTTCATTATTCATATTCTCAATAATGAACCTGGCAGGAGAGCCTCTTTTTTCCGAATCTTCCTTCAGTATCCGGTACATTTCTTCTTCACCGTGTTTATCTGCCAAATCTTTGAATGCCTTGCTATTAATTACATTATTAAAATCCAGAGATGTCTGGATTGGTGTAGGATATGCCAGAGTGGTCCTGATCCCTGCCGGTACGTACTGAATATACCCGCTGTTCATCGGTATCCCCATAATATTGGCAGTTATGGGATGTATGGCGTTTCCGATATGGAAGCAATCGATATCAACAATATCACTCATAATGGCTGCATACTGGCGGTTTGAAATAAGAAATCCATTATTTTCTTTTATTAACCGCAGCACTTTAAGCGCTTCCCTGCCCATCTGTGGAAAATGCATCCCCATACATAGCTGATCCGTATCTATTATTTTGATCAGCCCGAACCGGTATAATAAAAGTAATTCCCTCTCGTTCCCTGTCTCGATATAATTTATGATCTCTTCTTTATTGTACCATCTTCCCAATGTTCCCGAATGGGCGAATATGTATATCTTTGCCAGTGAATCTTTATTTCTTAAAAGCATTTCCTTACTTAACTCTTCTTCTATTTTTAACCTTAGGCGCGACCTAACCGATTGTAATGCAAAGAATTCCAGCTCATATTTAACATAATCCCCGGGAAAAATACCTATAGGAATATTCGTCTGAAGTTTCTTTATCAGTCTCTCTCTGTTATCAATAGTAATTTCTGAGCTGGAGGTCAATTCGGCCAGCGCAAGGTTCCAGTCGGTAAAAAAGTGTGTACTTTCATCTACCGTTTTCCTTATTTTAGGAGATATTATTTTAAAAAACAGCAAATTGATAAGTCCTGTAAGTTCCTGAATTGTATAATCCTGGTATGGATAATAGTTTTTATTTCTATGCCTGTAAGAAAATGAATGGTCGTGCCTGGTAAGAATTTCACCCTCGCGGTATTGAAATATGTTATCTACGGCATTAAAAAATTTTGTCTTTTTTTCTACCGGTATTTTATTTGAATCAATCCGGTTTATCAATTCGCTGGCAAAACTATGGGCAAAACCCCTTAATTGTTGTTCTTCAACCCTGAAAGCGCTGGGATCGATCAGGGATTTTAAATTAAGCATAAAGGCCATCCTCCCGAATCCAGGTAAATAATGCCTGTTTGATGTATTTAATATTGCCGTGAGATCATCATTGCTAAAATTAACCAGCTCTTTATACTGTTCTAATGCAGCCTTAACAACCTTCATTGATTTATCATTAGGAAGTATCTGATTGTAAAGCATATATAAAATATCAGATATATTATTCTTAAGTGCTTCCAGGCTATACCTTTTAAGAACGGCATTTTTATTATGCAAAACCTCATCAGTAAACTTATGTGGAAACATTACCCTGTCGATAATCTCATCAGCATGTTTGGATGTAATTTTCTTCCCGTCGAACGCAATCACCCTTAATCTTTCTTTCTCGGGCAAATGTTCCCCGATAACTTCCTTGTATACATTTTTAGGAAAATATCTCCGGCAAAATATCGGCGTTCCGCAGGACGTGGCTTCAATTATCGGCAAACCCCTGCCTTCGGTTCTGCTTGGCAGTAATACCAGTGATGCTATATTATATAATTCGGGTATCCCGACGGGATTTTCAAACTTATCCTTAAATGATTCCTTATCAAGTTCGCTGAACAAAAATGCCAGATATATCCTGTTTCGCAGATTTGGTTCAATCATATTCAATAACTCGGAAAAGCGGATTATCAGCCTCTGAAAATATTCATAATGGCCCAAAGCTATGGGCCCGGTTACTATTACAGTTAGCTTCAGATTAGCCGTTGCTTTAACTCTCTCAACAAAATGTATATTGTTAAACATTTTCCTGATAAGTTTGAAACCCAGCTCTATTCTCTTTCGTGCGATTATTCTCGTTGGCTGCAGGAAAATTATATTTTCCGCCAGAAATTTCTCAACCGGCCTGGTTTTATCTCCAATTAATATCGGCCGCGGGTTCTTTTTATTTACAAGGTTATTTTTTATTACATCAGATACTGAATAACTTATAAGTGCCTTACTGTATCTGCTTAATATCTTTTCGAACTGGTAAAAAGTATTTATCCTGGTCCTTTTGCTTATATTAAAGTACTTATCAGTATCAACGGCTGTGCCGATTTCCGTGACATTGGCAGGATTGTGCCCTTTTACATTTATCAGGCGCGTTGTTTGTCCCCTGTTTATATTTACATTAATCCATGAACGTGATTCCCAGGGAAATAATAATTCAATTAATGAAAATACCTCTCCTATGTCAGAGTTATTAAAAAAGAAATCGCGGGGCCCTTCCTTAAGGCCTTTCTCAAGAATATCAATTCTTTTTTTCCCTCCCTCCCAATAGAAGTCATGATTATTGTTGATTACAGGAATGCCAAGATATTCGGAAATAAATATTGTTGCCAGTGCCAGCGAAACATTACCGGGGTTAGAACATACATTTATCAGATATAAAAGATTGATCCCGTTATCTTCAAT
>CAZBUF010000472.1:0-4344 GCA_964495025.1 uncultured Bacteroidales bacterium
GATTATTACAAGAGAAAATATTGATGATCTTAATGCGATTTTAAGAATTAAGCTGGAAAAAGAAGATTATGAGGAAAAAGTGAAAAATGTGCTGGGGGATCTTCGAAGAAAGGCCAGGATTGACGGATTCAGGCCGGGAAAGGTACCTTTCGGACTGATTAACAAAATGTATGGAAAATCAGTATTGGTCGAACAGATAAATAAGATACTCTCGGAATCAATAACAAAATATTTAACCGATGAGAATATAAATATACTGGGAGAGCCTTTGCCGAGTGAGAAGGAACAGGAACAGATCGACTGGGATAACCATACTGAATTTAATTTCACATTTGATCTGGGTCTGGCGCCTGAACTGGAATTAACGGTTTCTTCAAAGGATGATATTTCTTTCTACCATATTAAAATTGATGATCAGATCAGATCAAAATACATTGATAACTATGCTTCACGTTTTGGATCCCTGAAACCTTTGGAAACGATTGGGAAAGGAGCTGTTATAAAAGTAGATCTAACACAGCTGGATGATGAAGGTAATACTTTGGAAGAGGGTATAAAGATCAGTGAAGGTACGATCTCACTGGAATTGATTAAGGATGATAAGATAAAACAGAATCTTTCAGGTAAAAGAGTTAACGATGATTTAAAAATAAACCTGAAAAAAGCATTTCCCAATGATGTTGATCTTGCGGCCTTACTGAAAATAGAAAAAGAAAAAATAGCTGATTTGAACGGGGAATTTGACCTGAAAATAAAAGATATCTCAATGTTCGAAAAGGCAGAGATCAACCAGGAATTAT
Source organism: uncultured Bacteroidales bacterium (assembly GCA_964495025.1). Taxonomy (GTDB): domain Bacteria; phylum Bacteroidota; class Bacteroidia; order Bacteroidales; family UBA10428. The sequence continues at coordinate 801 of CAZBUF010000472.1, forward strand.
TTGATAAAATTTATGGCAAAGATACTGTAAAATCAGATCAGGAATTCAGAACCAGGCTTGATGAAGAAATCAGGATGCAACTTGATAGAGACAGTGAATATAAACTGAGGCTGGATATCAGAAATACATATTTGAAGAGATTTAAAAAAGACCTGCCGGGAGAATTTCTTAGACGCTGGTTAGTCCTGGTTAACAAGGATAAATATACCGAAGAACAGATAGATAAGGATTTTGACCATTTTACCGAAGATCTTAAATGGCAGCTTATAAAAAATAAGTTCATAAGAGATAATGATATCAAGGTTACCGAACAGGAAATTCTTGATTATGTCAAAGGTTATGCAGGAATGCAATTCGCACAATATTATGGAATGACTGATGTGCCTGAGGAAACCCTGGTGAAATATGCCCATGAACTGCTGAAAAAAGATGAAGAAAGGAAGCAGTTTTATGAGAGAAAATATGATGATAAGCTTATTGATTTTATTAAGGATACAGTTAAAATTAATAATAAGGAAGTTTCACTTGAGAAATTTAATAAATTGCTTGAAAAATAGTATCTTGTAAATAAACCAGATAAAACAAAATTATGAAACAAATAAATGATTTTAAGAAATATGCAACAAGGCATTTAGGCATAAGCAGCTTAACACTTGATAAATATTCATCTGTATTCAACAGTTACATTTCTCCTACAATAATAGAGGAGCGGCAGCTTAACGTGGCACAGATGGATGTTTTTTCCAGGTTAATGATGGACAGGATAATCTTTCTGGGATTGCCTATAGACGATTATGCTGCAAATATCATTCAGGCTCAGTTGCTTTACCTTGACTCTGCTGACCCCGGTAAAGATATACAGATTTACTTTAATACTCCCGGAGGCGCTGTACATGCCGGCTTAGGCGTATATGACACAATGCAGTATGTCAGCTGTGATGTTGCTACAATATGTACGGGAATGGCAGCATCGATGGGAGCAGTGTTGCTTTGTGCAGGAACAAAGTCCAAAAGATCGGCATTAAAACATTCAAGGGTGATGATCCACCAGCCGATGGGAGGAGCTCAGGGCCCTGCATCGGATATTGAAATTACCGCCAGGGAGATCCTTAAATTAAGAAATGAACTGTATTTAATTATTGCAGAACATTCCGGCAATCCTGTTAAAAAAGTTGAAAAAGATGCCGACAGGGATTACTGGATGACTGCAGATGAAGCATTAAAGTATGGCATGATTGATGAAGTGCTTGTAAAAAGTACTAAAAAATAGCGGCAATTATTTATACATTAGTGCTATAGTGTAAAATTAGTTAACAACAGTTATATTTTTTTTGTAATTTTATTTTTTATTTTCATTAGTTATTGGAATAACTTCTAAAGTATTGTGATGGACAAGTGCTCTTTCTGCGGCAGAGAAAAAAGAGATACAAACTTATTAATAGCAGGTATCTCGGGACATATTTGCGATAACTGTATTGAGCAGGCATATGAGATAATACAGGAAGAACTGAAAAAACATAGTGAATTTGACGTTAATACAATTAAGCTGCTCAAGCCGATAGAGATTAAAAAATTTCTTGATCTCTATGTCATTGAGCAGGAGGAGGCAAAGAAGTTCCTGTCTGTTGCTGTCTATAACCATTACAAACGTTTGATACAGACCAACAAGAAAGATGCTGACGATGTTGAGATAGAAAAATCGAATATTATCCTTGTAGGAGAAACAGGTACAGGGAAAACACTTCTGGCACGTACGATTGCAAAAATGCTTCATGTGCCTTTTACTATTGTTGATGCCACAGTACTTACTGAAGCGGGATACGTAGGGGAAGATATAGAAAGTATCCTTACCAGGCTGCTTCAGGTAGCAGATTATAATGTTGAAGCTGCCGAGAAAGGTATTGTGTTTATTGATGAGATTGATAAAATTGCCAGAAAAAGCGATAATCCCTCAATAACAAGAGATGTCTCAGGTGAAGGGGTTCAGCAGGGACTACTGAAGCTGCTTGAAGGGTCTATTATTAACGTGCCTCCCCAGGGTGGCAGAAAACACCCTGACCAGAAGATGATCCCGGTAAATACCAAGAATATCTTATTTATTTGCGGTGGTGCCTTTGATGGTATTGAAAAGAAAATAGGACAACGGCTGAATACAAAGATCGTTGGGTATAAGGCCAGTCGTCAATCCGACATGATAGAAAGAGACAACCTGCTGCAATATATTGCCCCGCAGGATCTGAAATCTTTCGGACTGATCCCGGAAATTATCGGCAGACTGCCGGTTTTAACTTATTTGCAGCCCTTGAATGAGGCGGCCTTAAGAAGGATATTGACAGAACCTAAAAACTCAATAATAAAACAGTATAAAAAACTGTTTGAGATAGACGGTATTGACCTTACATTTGAAGAAGATGTCCTTAATTATATCGTTAGCAAAGCCATAGAGTTTAAACTCGGGGCAAGAGGATTGCGGTCTATATGTGAACATATCATGATTGATGCTATGTTTGAATTGCCTTCAACAAATACAAATAAAATGCCGGTTACACTTAAATATGCAGAAGAAAAACTGGAAAAAGTAAATATGAAAAAATTAAAGGTTGCATAAAAAATTTGGTAATAATTTTTATTGCATTACATTTGTAAAAAAAATAATGAATAGAGTAGTATATACAATCTGGTGGTGGCGAAATAAGTTATTCATACTGTGAGTTTAAGCACTTAATTGTATATATTATAAAAGCGGCCTATCGTACTCACGGTAGGCCGCTTTTAGTTTGATACACTGACATAATATCTGAAATATGAAGAAATTTAAAATTCAAACAAAGGTAAAAACCATACTTGCTGATACAATAACACCAGTAAGCATTTATTTGAAGATACGTGATATTTATTCCAACTCTCTCTTACTGGAAAGTTCGGATTATCACGGCAATGAGAATAGCTATTCCTTTATCTGCCTCATGCCTGTTGCAGGTTTTACAGTTGAAAAAGGAAAAGCAATAAAACAATATCCCGATGGCAGGGAAACGGAAATTGAGCTAAAGGATTCAAAGTCATTCATAGATCATTTTACGGAGTTTATTAATAGCTTTGAGCAGATCGGGGGAACACAGCATATTCCCGTTAACGGACTCTTTGGATATTTATCATATGATGCTGTTCAATATTTTGAAACGCTGAAGCTAAAGACCTCATTTTCCAAAGAATATGAAATTCCTGATGTCAGATATGGTTTTTATAAATATATTATTTCTATCAATCATTTTCAGAATATCCTGCATATAATAGAAAACCAGATAGATGGAGAAAAAAGCCGGATCGGGGAAATAGAATCTTTGATATATGACAAAATAGTACCTGCTTATAGTTTTCAGCCAAAGGAAAAGGAAAGGTCAAATCTAAAGGATGAAGAATATATGAAAATGGTAACAAAAGGAAAAGAGCACTGTTATCGCGGAGATGTTTTCCAGATTGTGTTATCACGACAATTCTCACAAAGATTCACCGGCGATGAATTTAATGTTTACAGGGCATTGCG
>CAZBUF010000473.1:0-2151 GCA_964495025.1 uncultured Bacteroidales bacterium
TACCGGGAATCTTCAGGATCAGGATTTATCTGAAGATATAGACATTGAATCGTACTATAAAATAATTACGGCAGATTATGATTCCCTGATTAGGATAACTTCGGTTTCAATCCCTTTTGGAATAAAGGTAATGAACAATAACCCCGAAAAAGTAGGGTATTATATTGAAAGCAGTATTTCCATATCAATAACTGCATCAGCAAAATATGAGATTTCCGGCAGCTATCAGCTTGAGGGATACTATCCCAATCATCCTGAGGTGGTTCAATATCTTTCGATTCCGGAACTGGGTTTTTATGACCGTTCAAATATTAATTTTACAGGAGATATTGATCTTAAAAAGATTTCCGTGTTTGCGGGACTTGGATTTGGCTTAAGCATTCCGGCCGGATATTTCTCAACCATTTGCATAGGGCCGAAAATAATTCTTAACATTAATAAAAACATTGGTAAAGAAGCCGATCATATTAATATTTTTGGCAGAACAGAAAAAAGCGAAGGCATCAGCATCCGTAATGTCGGGCTTATGATTTCATATTTCTATAAATTGTAATAAAAATCTTTAATCCCATGAGCAAACTAAATTACATTTTATTAGCTTCATTATTGACAGTTATAACAAATATAAGCGCACAGCAAATGTCCAAAACCGCCAGGAGCAGTAAAGAAGCGCGGATAGTGGATAAAATAGAACTTAAAGAGGATGAGGTGGGATTATTTAAGGATCAGACAAAGCAAAAAGTAGAGGAGTTCCAGCAACATATAGTAGTCCTGAGCGATAAAGCTCAGCCCCAGGATAAACGCAATATGGCAGAACGTGAAGCTCTTAAGTTGTTTTATAAAGGTGCTATGATGGAGGTCTCATATTTTGACAGTGAAGGAAAAGCCTTAATAAAAAGCAGGACAATGGAGAACTATCTCTACAGGTTAAAAACCCTGCCTTATACAAGGGTAGAGATAAATTACTATGACATTGCATATATTACTGATTTTATTAAAGGTCCGGATAACAGGTATTATGCTGTGGCAACAATTTTCCAGGAATTTACGGGTTTCGTCGGTGACAATATCAGGTATGCCGATATTACCCAGAAAGAAATTGAAATAATTGTCGAACAGGTTGAAGATAAGTTTTATAACGAAAAAAGATGGAAAATTTTTCTGGGCAATATAAAAGCAACAGAAACAAAAGCCAGCACATAATCATCTAATCTTTTTTACATTGGAACTTAAATACCCGAAAACCAGATGTATATTCACTTTTCTTTTCCCTGTTATTCTTCAGTTACTTCAGGTATTACCAGGGAATACCCAGGATCTTGTTTCCGCAGATAGAAACTTCAATGAAAGAATATTTACGCTGAGAGTCAAACAGTTAACTGAATTTATTGACAGGTTCAATTATGAAAAAGACTTTTCAGATAATCAGATAGACGAATATTTTTCATCAAAAATATCCAGATCCGAATATATCAGGCTGTTATTTAACGAAGAAGACATAAAACCGGATACAGGCAGTACAGATGAGTATTTGAGACTGACAGAAGAATTTATCCGGGAAATCGGAGATTCCTGTTACAGGATCAATAAATACTCTGAAAGAATATTTGCCGAATTGAATTGTCTTGTTTCATGCAACAATATCGCATCGGATATCAGCATAGTATTGAACCAGGAGGTTAGCACGGGCTTAAAATGGATGATCTGCGGGATCAATAAAGAATTTATTAATGAACTATCCAAAAATTATCATCCTGCCGACAGTAATTTTATCCCTCAGGCTAAATACGATAGTTCTTATTATATTCCTCCATATAGCAATGAAACAAATTTCATTGTTCTTCAAAAGCTATTAAACAGGGAGAATGAAAATTCTGCATCCCTGAATTCAAGCTTTTATAATCCGGCAGAAAATAATATTTTCTATTATTTAATAAGTCAGGAAATAATTAAGTTTATTCACGTAAAAAAAATATCCTATTATATTTTTGACATCCCGGGCTGGAGTATAACAGTAAATAATTTTACAAGGAATACCGAAAATTCAGGGTGGCTGATTTCTGATATAGGGAAGGCAAATTCCCGAAATTACCTGTATTTTAAAGAAACATATAATATTGAGATCGCTGACTAGTTGATTTTAAAAAGCCT
>CAZBUF010000474.1:0-2415 GCA_964495025.1 uncultured Bacteroidales bacterium
ATACAGGGATTCTTCAATGTCCCTGTTGATCATTTGTATGCCTCCACATTGTTTGTGCCGTATATAAAAAGCCTGGAACTCGAAAACCTTATTATTGCGGCTCCTGATATGGGAGGTACAAAGAGGGCCAACGCTTATGCAAGGTTTCTCAATTGTGAGATGGTTATTTGTTATAAACTCAGGAAGAAAGCCAACGTTATTCAGGAAATAAAGGTTATTGGAGATGTTAAGGATAAGGATATCGTTATTGTTGATGACATGATCGATACTGCCGGAACCATATGCCTTGCAGCGAATCTGATGAAAAATGAAGGTGCAAAAAGCATACGTGTTGTCATCACTCACCCTATACTTTCGGGGCCTGCTTACGACAGGATTGAAAAATCCGCTATCACAGAAGTGGTTGTCACTGACTCGATCCCGCTAAGGAACCACTCAGACAAAATAAAAATGATTTCTATTGCGGATCTTTTCGCGGACGTTATAAATAAAGTATATAAATATAGATCAATAAGTGAGAACTTTATTGTATAATTATTATATTTGCACTCCTTTTTAAAAAAATATTTTTTACCGAACTGTTTACTAATCAATATTATTATTTAATAAAAGGGTAACAGGTCTATAATTATTTAAAATTCAGAGATAATGAGAGTACTTGAGATTAAGGGTCAAATAAGAAACGAAACAGGCAGAAAGAATTCAAAAAATCTGAGGCAGGAAGGATTCGTGCCCTGCGTACTTTACGGCGGAGAAAAAAATATTCATTTTTCAGCTCATCAGAATAGTTTCAAGGATTTGATATATACACATCATGTTCATTTGGTAGTGCTGGACCTTGATGGAAAAAAATATAAGGCAATATTACGTGAGATTCAATTTCATCCTGTTACCGATATAGTAATACACATTGATTTCTTTGAGATATTTGATGATGTACCTGCAGTAGTTGATATTCCTATTGAACTCACAGGTAGCTCTATAGGTCTGAAGAATGGAGGAAAGCTAAGGCAAAGAAGAAGAAGCATTAAAGTTAAGGGCCTGGTGGATAAGATACCTGATGCCCTGCCGATAGATATGACCGACATAGATATTGGTGATGTAATAAAAATAGGTGATTTATCATTTGACGACCTGGAAATTATGGATCCAAAGAGGGTTATGGTAGCCGGGATTGTTTCATCAAGGGTTGTTGCAAAAGGATTCACTGCAGAAGTTGAAGAAGAAGAAGAAGTTGCAGAAGGAGAAGAGGTTGAAGGAGCAGCTGAAGGTGAAAAAGAATCAGGCAGGGAAGAGCACAAGGGAGAACACAAGGGAGAACATAAAGAAGAGCATAAAGGAGAGCACAAGGGAGAACACAAAGGAGAGCATAAAGGAGAGCATAAAGGAGAACATAAGGGAGAAGGTCATGATGGAACTCAAACATCCGGCCATACTCATTCGGATGATAGTAAACATAACTAAAAGTTACACCGGAAAAAGAATTAATAATTTATAACATAATCCCGATATTGCTTAACCGGATAAATAGATTATTGAATAACCACAACACGCTGATCTGTTAAAAATTAATAATGTAGAATGTTTTCATAACCGGTTTCAGTGAGTTTTTTGAATAATAATTAAATTGAAATATCTTGTAGCCGGCCTTGGTAACTTTGGTGATGAGTATCAGGATACAAGGCATAATATAGGATTTACCATACTGGATGCCCTGGCAAAAGCATCTGAAATAAATTTTACGGACAAAAGGTATGGCTTTATCTCCGAATATAAATACGCCGGCCGTATTTTCGTTTTGCTCAAACCCACAACATATGTGAACCGCAGTGGCCTGGCAGTAAATTACTGGCTTAAAAAGGGTAAAATTCCTGTTGAAAATCTTCTTGTTATTGTTGATGATATTGCTCTTCCTTTCGGCACACTGAGATTAAGGCCGGGAGGCGGTGACGGCGGACATAACGGATTATATAATATCAGCGGGGTTCTGGGTCGCCAGGATTATTCACGCCTGAGATTCGGTATCGGCGATGATTTCACATACGGTACACAGGTTGATCATGTACTGGGAAAATTTACAGATGAAGAAACCGGCCTTTTACCCGAAAGGATCTCCGTATGTCACGAAATTATCAGGAGTTTCGGAAAGATCGGGACGGAAAGAACCATGAATGAATATAATAAATAATAATTAAAAGGGACAACTCCCCTATTAATAAATAACAAATTCCAAAAGACAAATCTCAAATAAATCTCAAAACACAAATAACAAATAAATTCCAATAACGAACTGCAAAACAATCTAATTCCAAATTAATCACAAATTGCAGATTCCGGACTTTTAATTGCTCTATTGTTAAATTGCTAAATTGCTCTATTGTTAAATTGTTAAATTGCTAAATTGTTAAATTGCTA
>CAZBUF010000475.1:0-3230 GCA_964495025.1 uncultured Bacteroidales bacterium
GTAATTATATAGTCGTAATATTTCGAGCATCTCAGTTCACGGAAATAGACAAATACCGAATATATCAGGTACAGTACTTTTATAAACGGATTACCGGATGAAGAGTACCTGATGGTTACCGGATAGGGTTCATGCACATCATAAATAACCTTCGGATTATGTTCCAGGTTTTTCAGCTGTCTGCCGATCCTGTTGATCTGCAGGTCATGAAAGTGATATACATCTGCTTTGATCTGAGCTGCTATTTTGAGTAATTTTAGGTATATGCCCGGTCTGAATGTCAGAATACGGAATAATTTATCAATATACGGATTATTGAAATATTCCTTTCTTTTAACAATTACAAGTTTTATCCCGTGTTCCGATTCAATCTCCTTATCTTCATTACCGACACCCAGATGATATACATCATACCCGTGTTTTTTTAGTGAAAGGGCTTCTTTCCAGTATATCCTGTCGTCATATAGGCCGTGCGTACACGATATCATGCATACCTTTGCTTTGTTCCTCATCAGGGTACAGATTCAATATTATGGTTAACGAAAATAATCAAAAAATATTGAACAGCAACCTTATAAGTGTCTGCAGTTTACTGATTACCGGTTTGATTAATAAATTACAAATCGTAAAATACAAATAACAAATAAATTGCACTCAACCGATTGCGAATAAACAGTTACGGTGGCAGTAATCCTAATTGTCTAATAATTTTTTTTCACCACTCAATTTTTGGATTTCCGTAATATTACGGGAAAGTTCCAGACAGCCAACATAATCTCCCTTGTCATTTCTTAATGCAAAATATTCAATTAATATCTTGCTTTTTTCATTTCTGTTATTTTCATCCAAAGGCAAATCTATCCAGAATGTTGCAATATCTCTTTTCCCGCTTTTCATTTCATCTAATATTTTTTCAACCATATGGACGCTTTTTCTTGGATGACAATGCCTGACGTCTTTGCCAATTACTGCTTTTGGCCTTTTAAATATTCTTGATTCATGCTGATTCCAGGCCAGTACTTTATCATCAGCATCAACAACTGAAAATTCAAATGGTATCGTTTCCAATAATGAATCCAGTATTTCTACTGATAAATTGCCAATCATATTTTTATTATTAAGTTAATAATCTATTAAAGATAAACTAATATTAACAATCAACTTTCCCGACTCTCTTGAAAAAATCCTGTAACCTGAAATAACAGTCATCAATAAAACAGCAGGGAATACAATAGTTTTGGGAAAACAGATCGTTGTATACCGGCATTAAAACAAAAAAAAGTGTTTTAGTTAATTATTCGATATTCCTTTTCACCCTTTTTAAAATTCTTGCGAGTGTATTGTTATAAATCCTGTCAACTGTTTCATCAGATAAGCTTGCGAAAAACCCGGATATCCTGGGTTTAAATTTTATAGTGATCTTTGTTGAAGAGTTATCTACTGACTTAATATTTAAAGTGCCGGCAGCCTTTACATCTGATCCATCCATACTTTTAATACTCATAGTAAAAGGAGGATCATAATCCGTCACCTTGTAATAGTTTATATAGGTCTTAAACAGGAATCCGAACTGATATGTAATTATAGTACCAATACTGTTGGGCCCCTCGGGATTTTTGGAAACACTTTTTAAACAATACATATAATCCCTGCAATTTTCGAAATCATTCAAATATTCCCATACCGTCAGTATCGGCTTTTCTATTAAAATACTTTGCTCAAAATAAAATATCTCCCTCGCTTCAGATGAATTATTCCCGGAGGAGATGTAATTAGTTATCAATGATGTTGATAAATAAATCAATAGAATTATCGGCCTAGCAAAAAATACCATCTGACAATTTTATATACCAACCGTTATTATATTAAATATAATTAAAATGGGCTTATATTCCAAGCTTCATTTGGGATTTATTTCTCAGTGCTAAAATTTTAACAGATCGGGAAGGCTGCCTGTTTTCAAAATTATAATTTAACACAGGCACCAACTCCCATGATATACTGATAAAAATTAATATCACGGGCATTTATGTTTATTCCCAATTGCAGGTTTTTGCTAAAACTATAATAATAATGGAAATTAAATACCGGCTCAAGAATTGAAATTATGCCATCGGTATCAGCAATTGTATATATTTTATCATCACTGATAATATAGTCAGTATTGGACAAATAGGATGTTCTTGTAAAATCAACGGAAATTCCCAATCCTAATAAAAGCAGGTGTTTATCACTTTTAAATGGCTTAAAAAACGCATTTAAATCCAGGGCTGTTGTTGACAAATGAATATCATGCTGTGGCTCCAGTCCTTCCACATTTCCCTCAGCGTGAGCAAATAAGTATCTTGCTCCATAAGTTATGCGCTTGTTAACATTTCTGATGTAATCATTTGAAAACGAAACACCGGTTTGATCTCCGTTGTTAAAAATGCCAATTCCGGGTGATATGATTAATAATGATTTCCTATCATTATCCTGAGCTTCAAGTCTGTAGATTCCGACAATCAGAACAACACCTAATAGTAAGCCATATTTTTTCATGATTATAGTTTTTGGATTTATATGGCAAACGCTTAAAAGCTAATGTTATTGTATATCCGGCTCTTACCCGCATTGGTTATGACTGTCTGTTCGCGTTGGTTATATTCTCTCAATTCGCCATTGAAGAATAGTACTTCCCTTATTCCTGTAATACTTTGTTTTACGGTTTTTCTTAATGATATAGTAATCCCGTTTTTCTCAGGTTTATGATCATATTCCGGTTTAGGAGGAATTATATCTAAAAACTTTCTCTTACGATAAAATCGTCAAGAGCTTTTTTCTCTTTTTCAGGCCATTCTACCGGGATGCCGACCGGGGTAATGCAAACCCGGGTATACCGGTCAGGGATATTCAGTACCTTTTTTGTTACATCCACAGAAATTGAATCGGTCATATAAACCGTCCCGTATCCCAGTGCGCGGGCAGCCAGACAAAGGTAACCTGCTGCAAGAGGTCCGACATGCTGGTTATAGGACGGCCACTTTCTCTGCTCATCGCTTAAAACCACTATATAGGCCGGAGCAGATAAATAACCCTTAACGAAGCGTTCTTCTGCTTCCTGAAGTTTTTCTTTCAATGCCTCACCACTGAGATTCTGTTTCTCTTTCAAATATTCTTCGATACCTTTCAGGGATTCGTTTTTTAAAGCTTCAATTATTTTTTTATCCTGAATGATTATAAACTTCCAG
>CAZBUF010000476.1:0-6244 GCA_964495025.1 uncultured Bacteroidales bacterium
TTGTTTCTTATTTTACAATGCCCCGGACTGAAAATCCGTCAATATATGCTCCGGGCGCTACAGTTGTAGTTATTTATCCCGGGGGAAATCCCTCTGATATTGAACAATTAATAGCTATTCCTATTGAAGAATCAATAAATGAGCTTGAAGATATAAAGAATATAGAAACCACTATTAAGGATGATTATGTAAGCATTGGTGTTGAATTTATTTTCAATGCTGATGTGGAAGAGAAGTACAATGACGTGGTGACTAAAGTAAATGACATTAAAAATGACCTGCCTGAGGATATTTACAGTATAAGCACATTTCAATGGTCCACGGGAGATGTTAATATTCTTCAGTTGGCACTTGTTTCCGACTCCCTTGAATATTACAGGCTGGAGGAGTATGCGGATCAGTTAAAAGAGGAAGTTGAAAACATAAGAGGTATAAGAAAAGTTGAGCTTCACGCTTTCCCTGAACGTGAGTTAAGGGTTTCCCTTGATGTTGAAAAAATGGCTCAGATGAATATTTCCATCGATCAGGTTGCTCTGGCTATACAGAGCAACAATGCCAATATACCTGGCGGCACAATCACACTGGGAAGTAAAAGCTTTGCTGTTAAATCCAGTGGCTCATATAAAAACACGGATGAGATAAGAAATACTGTTGTAAGCTCCTACAAGGGGAGGCTGATATATTTAAAAAATATTGCCTCGGTTAAGTTCAATTATGAGGATGAGAAATACCTGGGCAGGCTGAACGGCAGAAGATCAATATTCCTCACTGCACAGCAAAAAGATGACTGCAATATTTTCGATATAATGAAGGATGTAAATCCTGAAATAGAAAAATTCAAAAGCAAGCTTAAGGATGATGTTAAGCTGGTTACAGTATTTGATCAGTCTGAATATGTTGACCAGAGAATCAGCGGCTTTATAAGAAATCTTTTGCAGGGGATTTTTCTTGTCGGCCTCATAATATTTCTCGCCCTGGGCATAAAATCATCAATAATAGTAATCCTGGCTATTCCTTTTTCTTTTTTAATAGGACTGGCATTTATAGATTATTCCGGATTTGGCTTGCAGCAGATTTCAATTGCAGGATTAGTAGTTGCTTTGGGCTTGCTGGTAGATAATTCCATTGTTATGGTTGAAAACATAAACCGGTTTATGGGCTCAGGTTACAGCAGGCGGGAAGCTGCTATAGAGGGAGCAAAACAAATTGCATGGCCAATCGTCAGTGCCACGGCTACAACAGTCCTTGCTTTCATTCCAATAATTATGATGGGCGACGAAGCCGGGGATTTTATTAAAAGCCTTCCTGTAACAATAATTTATACGCTTACTTTTTCCCTGCTTATTGCCCTGACCTTAACGCCACTGGCAGCGAGCAAAATACTGAAAGCACCTGAAAATGGAAATAACAAAGCCGGAATAAGGAAATTTATGACCGGTATAATTGAAGGCCCCTATAGAAAATCCCTGGATTTTGCTTTAAGAAACAAAACATTAACTTTATTAATAGCATTTGGCATGTTAATCGTCTCGATATTGTTTTTTAAAGGATTTGTCGGTGTAAGCTTTTTCCCGAAGGCTGAATTGCCTCAATTCATGATCAGGATCGAAATGCCCGAAGGAACAAATATTGAAAAAACAGATGAAGTTGCCGGATATGTCGAATCTGTGATTGATACCATACCTGATATTAAATATTATGCAACAAATGTGGGCCATGGTAATCCAAGAATATATTACAACGTCTTTTCAAAAAATTATACAAAGAATTTTGCAGAGATATATGTGCAATTAAAGAATTATGAAAGGCAGGAATATGACAGATTACTGGAATCGTTACGCAACTTTTTTTCAGATTTTCCCGGGGGTAAAATCTATATAAAGGAATTTGAACAGGGTACGCCTGTACAGGCCCCTGTAGTAATTAATATTACAGGCAACGATGTTAATGTCTTAAAAAAGATATCAGCAGATGTTGAGGGAACAATCTCAAATATCAATGGGATAATAAATATTGATAATCAGTTAAATAAAACCCAGACAGATTTAAGTATTAACATTAATAAGGAGAAGGCTAATTATTTCGGTGTTCCTGTAATTGAAATCGATAAAACAATAAGAACATGTATTAATGGTACTGCTGTGTCAAAATACCGTGATTCAAAAGGAAAGGAATATAACATTGTTCTGAGGCTTTCAGAGGGTGAAAATATCAAATTAAAGGATTTTGACAGAATTTATGTCAGTTCATTATCAGGGAAGTACATACCTCTGAAACATCTGACAAGTATTGAATTCAATGAAGCTTCAGGACTGATAACAAGGCATGGACTGAAGAGATACGCGGGCATTACGGCAGATATTAAAAAAGGCTATACTCTTGATGAAGTATTGGGCCCGGTCATTAAAGAACTTGAAAGTTATAATTTCCCGTCAGGTTATTCATATGAGATAGGGGGAGAACTTGAAAACCGCCAGGAGTCATTCGGAGGGATGTTCAAAGCAATAATCATTGCGGTAATATCAATATTTGCAGTTCTGGTATTACAATTCAAATCATTCACCCAGCCGCTGATCATGTTTGTATCGATCCCGCTGGCATTTATAGGTTCTATCTGGGCATTGTATATTACAGGAAATACCTTTTCATTTACTGCTTTTGTCGGATTAATCAGCCTTGTTGGAATTGTCATCAATAATGCCATTATACTTGTCGACTATACCAACAAACTTCTTGAGGAAGGCAGAAGTATCATCGATTCAATAAAGCTTGCCTGTGAAACCAGGTTTATACCTATTGTACTAACCACCCTTACAACCATAGGGGGATTGCTTCCTTTAACTCTTGCCGGAGGTACCATGTGGGCACCAATGGGCTGGGGAATAATAGGAGGACTCATCACATCAACATTCCTTACATTGATCATCGTCCCCGTTCTTTATCAGTTGCTGACAAAAATTGACTTAAAGAAAAATGTATAAAGAATAAACGGAGAATTTTTTTTCAAAATGTAACTATTTTATATTTTGTAAGTCTTTTATTATGTAAATTGTTTTGATACAAAATTCCGGCAGTGTGATTTCAGACAACGAACTAATGCTTAAGGTTAGATCCGGCGATATTGACCGCCTGGGGTTGATATTCGAGAGATATAACAAACCGCTTTTCGGATACTTCGTTAAGCTTACAGGAAGAACGGATATAAGCGAGGACCTGGTTCAGAATGTTTTTCTGAGAATTATGAAGTATCGTGACAGGTACAGGGGTGACGGAAGTTTTAGTACCTGGATATATAAGATAGCACATAATATTTTTATTGATTTTATCAGGAAAAGGAAAAAGCTGGAATTGTCTGAAGACATTAATGAATGGACGAACATAGAGGATGAGGGATCTACTGATGAAGAAGCTTTAAAAAACGAAAAGTTAGAGATACTGCAAAGGGCTTTAATGAAACTGCCGGCCGGAAAAAGAGAGATTCTGACACTGAAAAGGTATCATGAACTGAAGTACAAAGAAATTGCTGAAATACTGGGATGCTCTGAGGGCGCGGTAAAAGTGCGGATTTTCAGGGCAATGGATGAGCTTAGAATAATTTTTAATGAATTATCAAAAAACTGATAGCATGAAACGGATGAATAAGAAAGAGAAATCAAAGCTTGTAGTTGAATATATTTTTAACAATTCCGGGAGGATTGATAAAAGCAGGATGCGCAGGTTTTTGCTTGAACGTGGTGTTAGTGAGGCGGAATTAAGTGATTTTGAAAAAATAGCCGGTGAGCTTTATTCATTGCCCGATGTTGAGCCCGGAGAAAGTCTGAAAACGGATTTCCTTGAAAACCTCGGGGAATATAAAAGAAGCATCCGTTTAAAAGAAACACAGGCAAATTTCGCAAGCAGGATTCTTGAAGAGATATGGAAACCGGTATTGCTTAAAAAACTTGCATATGCAGCAATCCTTTTTGTCTTCGGATGCATGGCAGGCTATTGGTACACATCTGAGATGAAATATAAAACGCAGGTAAAATCAATGATATCCGAAATGCAGGATATGCATAAGGTTATGATGCTGACATTACTCGAGCAGCCTTCACCTTCAACCAGATTAAAAGCGATAAGCATGAGCAATCAGGTAACAGGCAGGGATGATAAAATTATAAACGCACTGCTGAATACACTTAACAACGACCAGAATGTCAATGTCAGGTTAATGGCCGTTGAAGCTTTGTACGGTTTTGCAGATAACCCCAAAGTACGTATCGGACTCATAAAATCAATAACCAGGCAGGAATCCCCTATTGTACAGGCTGCGTTAGCCGATGTAATGGTCCTTTTGCAGGAAAAAGGTTCAGTTGAGGAACTCAGGAAGCTTCTGGACAAAAATAATCTTGATGGAAGTGTCAAAACAAAACTAAAGAACAGTATCAGGTTATTAATCTAAAATTTATGTAAAAATGAAAACAATAGCAATAATAATTAATATGATAATTATAAGCCTTGTATTGACTGTTACAGGCTTATCGCAGGGAAATGAAGATCAGATTAGCGTGCCATTCAGCAAACCCGGCGAACCGGGATTTGTCCATATTGATAATCTTGGAGGCAACCTGAATATTGAAGGGTATGAGGGAAAGGAAGTTATTATCAGGGTAGATGTAAAGGATTCAGGACTTCCTCCTTTGGATGATCTACCGGCCATCACAGATCATTCCGGGACACAGGACAACGATCAGGAGATAAGTAAGGAAGGCCTGAAAAAAATAAAAAGCAGTTCATTTGAGATTATTATAACTGAAGATGAGAACAGGATATCAATAAAATCAGGGCCTCCCGGTAAAACAAAAAATCTGGAGATCAAAGTACCCAATAACTGTTCATTAAAGGTCAATACAATAAATGGAAATATTTCAGTAACAAGTGTTAACGGTGAGATGGAGATAAATACAATTAACGGAAGGATTGTTCTTGATAAAATCTCAGGGTCGGTTGTTGCAAGCACCATTAATGGAACAATTAAGGTGAAATTTGATGCCGTTGCGCCCGATGCCCCCATGGCCTTTTCAACCATCAACAAATATATAGATGTAACCCTGCCGGCAGATATTAAGGCAACATTTAAAATGAAAACTGACAGAGGCGACATATATACTGATTTTGATATGGATATTGATATTAAGCGCGAGAAATCGGAGAAAGAACATAAGTATGGGAACGGCCCTTCGATTACCTGGGCTGAATGGACAACCGGAAAGATAAATGGCGGAGGAGCGGAACTTGTTTTCAAAAGCCTCAATGGAGATATTCATATAAGGAAAGGAAAATAAGTAAGGTAAATTAAAGTTATGTTAATAAAGTACATGTTTATAAACAAATTTCTATAACACATAAGGCATAACTTTACGGAAAAAATTAATGGAGAGAACAAAATTGTTGCCTTTTCTGCCCGTATTTTGTTTCGTATTTTCAACAGCATATTGTCAGACAGAAAGGAAGATGAGCCGCCAGGAATACATTTCCACTTATAAGGATATGGCTGTTAAGGAGATGAAGAGAACAGGGATACCCGCGAGCATAACACTGGCACAGGGAATTCTGGAATCAGGGAACGGCAACAGCCGGCTGGCAAGAAAAGCAAATAATCATTTCGGGATTAAGTGTCACGACTGGAAAGGAAAGAAGATACGTCATGATGATGATTTAAATAATGAGTGCTTCAGAAAATATAAGTCGGTAAATGAATCATACCGGGATCACTCGGATTTCCTGGTTGATAAAAAAAGATATTCATTTTTGTTTTCTCTGGATCCCGAAGACTATAAAGGATGGGCTGAAGGGCTGAAGGAGGCCGGATATGCTACCAGCAAGGATTATGACAAAGCGCTGATCAGGATTATTGAGGAGAACCGGCTTTACGCATATGATCAGGGAGTTGACGTCTCTGAGCCGGTGGATCAACAGCTGGCATCCGTAAATAATTCCGGGGACAGGAGTGGATTGGCAAAAACAATGGAGAGGAACAGGATAAAATATGTCATTGCCGAACGAGGTGATACATATAACAGTATATCAGCTAAATTCGATCTGTTGCCATGGGAATTAAAGAAATATAATGAACTTGGTGAAGAAGCAAAGATCGACTCAGGGCAGATGTTATATCTTCAACCGAAAAGAAACAAGGCTGAACCCGGCAAAAGAACACATGCCGTTAAAGAAGGAGAAACAATGTATTCTGTTTCACAGGAAT
>CAZBUF010000477.1:0-6878 GCA_964495025.1 uncultured Bacteroidales bacterium
AATAATAAAAATAAAAAAGAAAATATAAATACAAAATGAAGTTAATAAGTTATAAATTAAATAATTAAAATATATTAATATAACTGATTTTTTAAAGAAAAGAAGAATTTAGTACCCGGCGGAAGATACCGCCCCCTTTCAATAGCAACCTTCGCAATTGAGTATGAAATATTCGGGGAAAAACCGGGAATGAGCCATTTTATAAATGCTATATTATACGCATTAACAGGTGTTTTCATTTTTTTTGTTTTTTCAGGAGTTGCTGTATCAGGCAGCAATAGTACAGATTTTTTTTCACTTCCGTTTGTCTGCGCATTACTTTTTATTTTCCATCCTATTCATACCGAGGTAGTTTCAAACATCAAGGGCAGGGATGAACTGCTTGCTTTCATGTTTTCCCTGGTAGCGCTATTATTTATCATTTACTACCTTAATTCGATAAATATCAAATACCTCATCCTTTCAGGTATTTCATTTTTTCTGGCACTTTTATCAAAGGAAAATGCAATAATCTTTACTTTAATAATCCCGTTAACAGTATATTTTTTTACAAAAATTTCCTTAAAAAAAATATTAAACTCATGTATTCCGCTAATACTTTCTTCTTTGCTGTTCCTGATAATCCGGCATATGGTATTAGGGGGACAAGGCACAGAACCTTCGCGGGAACTAATGAATAATCCTTTTTTATATGCTACGGAAACACAAAAATATGCGACTATATTTTATACTCTTGGGATATATGTCAGGTTATTGTTTTTCCCACACCCCCTGACTTTTGATTATTATCCATACCATATCGAACTTGTTAATTTTAAAAATCCATGGGTTCTGGTCTCATTGACCGTTTATTTAATATTGATTATTATAGCAATTGCAGGTTTTAAAACAAAAAGAACAGTATCATACGGGATACTGCTCTATTTACTACCTCTGTTGCTTGTATCAAACCTGTTTTTTAATTTAGGAACTTTTATGAATGAAAGGTTTGTCTACTTTTCTTCTCTGGGTTTTTGCATCATAACGGCACAGTTACTTGTAAAGCTGCTGCAAAGTGTTTCTTCCAAAGGTATTCGCAGGATAATCATGATATCAATTCTCATCCCTCTTTTTGCACTTTATTCTGTTAAAACAACAAGCAGAAACAAAGCCTGGAAAAATGACTTTTCCCTCTTCACCACGGATGTGAAAATATCCTCAAACAGTGCTAAAAGTAACTGCTCTGCGGGAGGAGCACTATTGGAGGCAGCACAATTAGTACAAAACAGGAATAAAAGGAAAAATTATCTTATCAGATCAATAGATTACCTTAATAAGGCCATTGAAATACACCCTGATTACGTTGATGCGTTCAGATTACTTGGAAATGCCCATTATGAGTTCAACAGGAATATTGAAAAGGCAGTTTTCTGTTATAAACAGGTATTAATAAGAAATCCATATGATGAAGTAACCTATAATAATATCAATATAGTTCTTAATAATTATGACAGCATAGACCATAAAATTTCAATACTTGAGGATTTACTGTTAGTAAATTCCAGCCGCTTCGATATTTGCTACAAGCTGGGAAACCTTTACGGGAAATTTAAAAACAATATACCAAAAGCACTGTTATACCTTAAAATGGCGGCAGCAATTAATCCTGAAAGTAAAGATGTATGCAAAGACCTTGGGGTTGCATATGGGTTATCAGGACAGTACGATGAATCAGTAAGATGGCTTGAAAAAGCGATTATTCTGCAACCGGAAGATGCTTCTTTATATATTAACATGGTAATTACATATCAGAGAATGGGTAATCAGGAAAAGGCCGGTGAGTATTTTCTGAAAGCAGAGAGTATCAAATAATATATTATTTAAGTCTTATTTTACTTTAATTATATCGTTCTCCATTATTGAATTATGACAAAGAAAGAAAGATTTAGAAGGGTACTGGACTACTTTCAGAAAAATCAGCCTTTTCCACAAACTGAACTCAGATATAAAGATCCTTTTGAGCTGGCCGTAGCAGTAATCCTTTCTGCACAATGTACTGACAAACGTGTTAATATAATTACTCCTGATTTGCTTAAAAGGTATCCAACACCACATGAAATGGCTAATGCGGAACCACATGAGGTTTTTAATTATATAAAAAGCTGTTCTTACCCTAACAATAAATCCAGGCATCTTGTTGGAATGGCCAGGACATTAATCAGTGAATTTAATGGCAGGTTCCCTTCCGGCATTAATGAACTTCAAAAGCTACCCGGCATAGGAAGGAAATCAGCCAATGTAATCGCAGCTGTTGTATATAACAAACCCACACTTGCGGTGGATACGCACGTTTTCAGAGTTTCTGCAAGAATTGGCCTGACAGTAAATGCAAAGAATCCCTTGCAGGCTGAAAAACAACTTGTAAAAAATATCCCTGCGAACCTCATACCTCTGGCCCATCACTGGTTAATACTTCATGGCAGATATGTATGCCTTGCAAGGAAGCCGAAATGCAACCAGTGTAAAATAATTGAATTCTGCAAATTCAAAAACAAAACTGTCTGATGCACTGTAAATATTCTATTGTTAATACTGAACAAAGAATTAATAATCCACATCAATATTTGAAAACTTTTTAATTATAAAACACTTTGTTAATTTTGTATCATTGGGTGAATAAAAAGACATTATCTGAATGAGAGTTGTCATTAGGTTAATTCTCTTTATTGCTTTGCTGATATTTCCTTCAGGATATGCTGTTAAACGCCTTGATTATCGTAAGGGTATAAATAATAATGTCTGTAAAATTCTGAAAGACAACGTATTATTATATTTTATATTTGTTGACAGCAAGGATACTTCGCCATGGACTGAGTTTGATATCAGAACCACGATTGATTCAATTTCAATAGCTATAAGATGGCTGGAAACCCAGGCAAAGCAAAATGGGATATCTCTGAATATTATATCAGATTATTATATTGGAGAAGAGTACACTACAGTAAGAAAAACACTCCCTATGGGTAGTGTAATAAAATCAGTCAGCGAGCCGAATTTCAGAAAAGGCCTTGAAGAACTTAACTCCTGGGCTGATAATATTTCTAAAAAGGTGGGTTTTTCATTTAATGTCATTGAAAAGGACGGTATTCCTGAAATAAAAAATCCCAGAAATAAAGAACGTCTTGTAGCTTATCTCAGAGATGAAAAGCGGGTTGAAAGCGTAGCCCTGCTATACATGGTAAATAACTATTTCAGAAATGATATATCAATAAGTGTCAACACGATGAATACCAATGACATTGAATTTGCAATAATCAGTTACAAATATCCTTCAGTAATCGCTCATAATATACTGCATTTATTCGGTGCTGCAGATCTTTATAAAACGGTGTATAGAAGAAACGAAAAGAAAATAGTTGCTGCAATGAATTACTTTCCGGATGATATCATGCAGGATGTATATGCCAAAAACATTAATAATCTTAATATCGGTGAATTTACCAAATACCTGATAGGATGGCAGCAATATCTGTCGCCGGAATATAGTCCTTTATTGACTGACAAGGTCGCTAATTATTAATATCATTATGAATCATCTGATAGCTGGTGGGATTATCATTCTGAAAAAATTGGTTGTTAATATACTGGGTATAACTCAAATTTTGAAAATAAAAAAAAAGTATTAATTTTACTACAATTAAGAGTGCAAGGCATAGACAAATAAATAATATAAACCCAAAACTCATGCAAAGCAATCGTATACACCTGGTAATTTTTAAATATATTACTATATTTAGTGCTTTCATTTTGTTTACAATTTGTGCTTCTGACAGAAAGAAAAAAGATAGTAAGGAACTAAACCTGGAAGACTTCATAACAAAAGATGATATCTTTAATGATATCGACAAAGCGAAAAAGATATTTTATTCTTTACCCTCGCCGCTTGAGACTGCAATGTTAATTAAGTCGGCAGGAGCAGATTATGATGAGGAATTGTTAAACTCCGTTGAGAACGTTGATAACTATTCAACGAATATGAGCATGGCATTAAATCTGGGAATTTATACTACGGATTTAAGCTTTGCCAGTCTTTTTGATCAGACGCAGACATCCATAAAATATATGGAAGCTGCAAAAAAAATGGCTGAAGGTCTTGATATTACAGATGCAATAAGTAATGAGACAATCAAAAACCTTGAAGAAAACCTTAATAACAGGGATATTATTATGGATATAATATCCGAGACTTTTTTAAATTCCAGTTCATATCTTAAAGAAAATGACAGACAGTCAGTAGCTGCTATAGTATTAGTTGGCGGATGGATTGAAGGTCTGTATATTGCTACTCAGCTTGTAGGTGAAAATCTTGCTGAAAACAGACTTGTGGACAGGATTTCAGAACAAAAGCTTTCATTCAACCTGGTACAAAGGATGCTGGAGGACAGTAGAATTGATGAGGGTGGTGAAGAAGACGGGGATATTGTGGATCTTATGGTTCAGTTAAAGGAACTTAAAACTGTTTTTGATAAGGTTAAGGTTGAAACAACACAAATAAAAGTGGAACCTAATGCTGAAACAAATGTTACAACTTTGAAATCTCAGACTAAGATATCTATCACCCCTGAGGCGTTTCATGAGTTAAAGGAGAGTGTTAAAAAACTTAGAACCAACTTTATCCAATAAATAAAATCATTATGAAAAAACAATTGCGGTTACTAATTGTAATTTCTTTTTTTGCATTTATTGCTATTTTAAATATCGATGCCCAGTGTAAAGGATTTGCAAAAAAAATATGCAAGCTTGAGTTGATTCCTTTTATTCATGATGGTAATTATCATGCAGCAATATTAACTGAAGGAGAAGAAGCCGAATTATATAAAACCTTTTATTCAGGCCAGGAATACAGAATTGCAGTATGCGGATCAGATGCTTTGCCTGAGATTGAATTTCAGGTTATTGACACTTATAAAAATATAATTTTTGATAATAGAAAAAACAAACTTACAAGAGTATGGGATTTTAGACTGGAAGCAAGCCAGCAGCTAAAAATTGCAGTTAAGGTCCCCCCAGGAAAAGGGGATTCAGAATATCCGGCAAGCGGCTGTGTTGCCATAATGTTCGGATTTAAAGAAAAATAATTTTATTTAAAATACTTCTCAGAGGCCTATGTTTTTTAACATAGGCTTTTTCATTTCTGTTAAAACATTTATTTTACTTCTCCGTATATTAACTAAACTTTAAATATATTATTATGAAACAAAATATTACTGTTATTGCAATAATCTTAGCCTTTTCTTTAAGTTCCTGTGAAGGATTATTTGAAAATGATGACGACGGATTGTCAACTGCGGATGTCGTACAGGGACTGAAAACAGCACTTGAAATCGGTACTGACACAGCTTCAACGATACTGGGGAAAACAGACGGGTACTACGGCAATTCACTATTAAAAATACCATTACCACCGGAAGCAGATATTATTGTTGATAATTTAAGTTTATTGCCGGTTGGGGCAGATCTGGTTGATGATGTTATAGAAGGGATTAACCGTGCCGCTGAAAATGCGGCAAGTAAGGCTGCTCCAATATTTAAAAATGTAATAACCGGGATGACCATTTCTGATGCATGGGATATACTTAATGGCAGTAATCCTGCCGTTGCAGTGAAAAGTGCTGAATCATTCGATTCTATAGCGGCAACAGGATATTTTAAAGTTAAAACCTATGGCGCATTAACAGACCTATACTCCCCGAAAATAGACAGCGCTTTGCAAAAAGACTTGCTGGGGATCAATTATTCACCTTATGATGCCTGGGATGACCTTACCGGAGCATATAATACAGTTGCCAACACCCTGGCCGGCCAGCTTGCAGGATTATCACCGGTAACAACTGATATCGGTGAGTATTGTACGGAAAAGGCCTTGGATGGTTTGTTTTTTAAGGTAGGGGAAGAAGAAAAGAAAATACGGAAAAATCCGTTTCAGTGGGCAGTAGATATTATTCAAAAAGTTTTCGGATCGATTTTTAAAGAATAAATTGTTCTATTGTTGAATTACTGAATAAACAAAAATTTCTACAAATGACTATACAAATGACTACAAATGACCTGTTAATCCCCAGACTTTAAACTTTAACTTCAGACTTCCTTTACTTCAATTTTTTCCTGATATATTTTCCTGTATATGATTCCTTACAGTCTGCAATACCTTCGGGTGTCCCTTCATATATTATATAACCTCCTTTTTCACCACCCTCGGGGCCAAGGTCTATAAGCCAGTCAGCCGATTTAATAATTTCCAGGTTATGTTCGATGATCAAAATTGTATGCCCCTTCTTTATCAGGGCATTAAAAGCTTCCAATAATTTACGTATGTCATGAAAATGTAATCCTGTTGTTGGTTCATCAAAAATAAACAAAGTAGGTTTACCTGCATTCTCCATACCAATAAATGAAGCCAGCTTCACTCTTTGACTTTCCCCGCCGCTTAGTGTGCTTGATGACTGTCCCAGCCTGACATATCCAAGCCCTACATCATCAAGGGGCTTCAGCTTCTTTACAATATTCTTTTCAGTATTACCTTTAGATAGCTGAAAAAATTCAATCGACTCATTTACTGTACATTCAAGAACCTCGTGAATATTTTTCCCGTTATACCTGACCTCCAGTATTTCATCCTTAAAACGTTTACCTTTGCAACTCTCACAAGTAAGAAGTATATCTGCCATAAATTGCATTTCCACTTTAATTGTACCTTCTCCCTGGCATTCTTCACACCTTCCTCCGTCTACATTAAATGAGAAATGTGAGGGCTTGAAATTATTATACTTTGAAAGCTGCTGACTGGCATACAATTTTCTGATCTCATCATATGCCTTAATATAAATTACCGGATTGGA
>CAZBUF010000478.1:0-2645 GCA_964495025.1 uncultured Bacteroidales bacterium
TGTGTTAAGAACCGTGGTTCCATTAAGAGCGTCTGCCGGCGATAACTCCAATGCATTATATATCATTGATTTGCGGGACAACCCAACAAGTACGGGAAGTTCAAATATCTTGAGATCATCAAGGTGGTTTAGTATCTGATAATTATGTTCCAATGTTTTACCAAAACCAAACCCCGGATCAATAATTACATCACAAATACCTGCCAGTTTGATCTTCCGGAGTCTTTCAGTAAAATATTCAATAATTTCTTTAATTACATCATCATACCGGGGATTAACCTGCATATTCCGGGGTGTTCCCCTGATATGCATAATAATATAAGGAACCTTCAGTGCGGCGATAGTATCAAACATATTAGTGTCAGCTTCACCTGCCGATATATCATTTATAATATCCACCTCATAGTCTTTCACCACGGCCCTGGCTATACCGGAACGGAATGTATCAACAGATACAATAACATCAGGAAAGCTTTTTCTTACAATTTTTAATGCACCGGCCAGCCTTTTCATTTCTTCTTCCTGAGATATATGTGCTGCACCCGGGCGTGATGAATATGCTCCTACATCGATAATTAATGCCCCTTCATTAACAATTTTTTCAGCCTTTGAAATAATTTCCCTTTCAGTCTGATATTTCCCTCCATCGTAAAATGAATCAGGAGTTACATTCAGAATACCCATAATCTCAGGTGTTGATAAGTTTATGAGCTTACCTCTGCAATTTAAAGTAGATTTTTTTGAAAAAAACGTATCTTTAGATTTCATATATTTATTTTATTTTCTGTCATAAAGGTAATAAAAAGGCAGTAGATTAATCTCGCAAATATTAGCTGATCATTTATGAAATTTTTTGTTATCGAGGGATTGGATGCCTCCGGAAAATCAACACAACTTGAATTTCTGCAAAATTATCTTATACATAAAAAAGTGAAATTCAAGTATTTGCATTTCCCGAGAACTGATTCCCCGGTATACGGAGATCTGATTGCCCGTTTTTTAAGAGGTGAGTTTGGTAATCTGAATCATGTTAATCCCTACCTTGCAGCGTTATTATATGCAGGAGACAGAAAAGATGCGTCAGAGCTTATCATTAGCTGGTTACACCAGAAATACCTCGTACTGGCCGATAGATACGTTCATTCGAATATCGCATTTCAATGTGCAAAGCTCAGCAATAAAAATCAGCAGGAGACCCTCAGGGACTGGATAAATTATTTAGAATATACATATAATAAGATACCTAAACCCGACATGAGCTTATTTCTGGATGTACCATCCGGCTTTACAAGAAAAAAACTCAGCCAGAACAGAAAAGGCCGCGACCGGAATTACCTGCAGGGCCAAAAAGATATTCATGAGAATGATCTGGTGTTTCAGCAGAAGGTCAGGGAATGTTACCTGTGGCAGATCAGGGACGACCCCGGTTTTCAGATTATAAACTGTAAGGATGCTAACGACAACATGTTGCAGCCAAAGTTAATTTTTCAAAACATTCTTGATAAGCTGGACTTGCATTAACATTATATTAACAAACATAATATTATGTTTAAGTAGATTTTGAACACAAAATATTATTTAAGATATATTTAAATGAAGACTGTTAGAATAGCATCACGTATACTTGTTGGCATAGTATTTATTTTTTCAGGATTTGTGAAGGACATAGACCCGCTGGGTTCTGCTTATAAATTCATTGATTATTTCGAAGCATTCCATATCAGCATTCTTAACTTCGCTGCATTTCCTTTTTCAGTGCTCCTTGGCACTCTTGAGCTGGTAATAGGAATAAACCTGCTGCTTGGCATAAGAATGCGGCTTACCAGCTACATCTTACTGATTTTCATGATATCATTTACCATACTGACTTTTTTTCTTGCAATATTTGACCCGGTAACCGATTGTGGTTGCTTTGGCGATGCGCTGATACTAACTAACTGGGAAACATTCTGGAAAAATATAGTTATTCTGGCTCCCGCATTTATGATCTTCCGGGAAAGAAACAGGTATGTACCTTTTTATTCATCCGGTATTGAATGGAGGCTTACCGGAGCTTTTATACTTTTTGGGATATTGATTTCGGTATATTGTTACAGGAACTTACCCTTAATAGACTTCAGGCCATACAAAACAGGTAACAATATTCCTTACATGATGTCTGTTCCTGAAGACGCACCGGATGATGAGTACGAGACGATCCTGGTGTATGAAAAGGGCAGCGCCAGAAAGGAATTCACTGCTGACAATTACCCATGGCAGGATTCAACATGGAAATGGGTGGAGACAAGGCAGAAACTAATAAAAAAAGGCTATGAGCCACCGATACATGATTTCACCATTACAACGCAGGAAGGTTACGATATCACTGATCAGGTGATTGATGATACGGGCTACTCTTTCCTTCTTATAGCTGACGATCTTACAAAATCAAATATTCGTGCATTCGATAAAGTGAACAGGCTTGCAGCATCATGCCAGCTTTATAACTGTTCCTTTTACTGCCTTACTTCGTCAACAAATGAACAAATAAGGGACTTCCGTAATAAGACCAGGTTAAATTTTGATTTTTATACAACCGATGAAATAACTTTAAAAACAATAATACGTTCCAATCCCGGCCTGATATTAATAAAAGATGGAAATAT
>CAZBUF010000479.1:0-7975 GCA_964495025.1 uncultured Bacteroidales bacterium
ATGGGCGGGCTTATTTCCCTGAAGATGGGATTGCCCGTGAAGCGTTTTGTGATCTCCACAAATGCGAATGATGAAGTACCTGTATATCTCAGCTCAGGCAAATACAATACAATCGTTCCTTCCATAAATTGTATCTCAAGCGCCATGAATGTGGGGCATCCCAGTAATATGGCACGCATCGTGGCTCTGTACGGCGGTGTGATGGATGAGGACGGAAAAATTCACAGAGTGCCTGATCTTGAGAAAATAAGGAGGGATATGTTTGCCATTGGCATAAGTGACACTAAAACAAAACAAACCATTAAGGAAGTATATGAAAAATACGGGGTACTGTTCGAGCCCCATGGAGCAGTTGGCTGGGCAGGACTAATGGAATATTTTAAAACAAACATTAAGGATGCGGCACCGGAACAGCTTTGCGTCAGCCTTGAAACAGCACATCCCGCAAAATTCCCCGGTGAAATAAGGGAAATACTGGGACTGGAGCCGGAGTTGCCTGAAAGCCTGAAAGGACTTGAAGATAAAGAAGAAGAATATGTGGTTCTGGAGAATGATTACAATGTAATTAAGGATTTTGTAAGAGATAATTATTCATAAAGTTTTTTTATTTAGATAACCTGTAAATTACTTATTTATGCATGCAGTATGTTCTGATCTGGAAGGGATATGGGTTCCCGAAGTATGGATCAATGTTGCCAGGAAAACCGGGATAGATGAGCTTAAGCTAACTACCAGGGATATTAAGAATTATGATGAGCTTATGCAGCGCCGGCTGAAAATATTAAAGCAGCATGGCCTGAAGTTAAAAGATATACAAAATGTTATCGCCACGATAAAGCCTCTTGAAGGGGCTCTTGAGATGATCAACTGGCTAAAGGAGATTACACGCTTTGTTGTGGTCTCGGATACTTTTGTTGAATTTGCCGATCCCTTGATGAAACAACTCGGAAGGCCGATACTTTTCTGCCACTCGCTGGTAGTTGACAAAGATAACAATATCACAGGGTATAACC
Organism: uncultured Bacteroidales bacterium; assembly: GCA_964495025.1. Classification (GTDB taxonomy): domain Bacteria; phylum Bacteroidota; class Bacteroidia; order Bacteroidales; family UBA10428. Next base: position 1,014 of record CAZBUF010000479.1, read on the forward strand.
TCAGGCAGAAGGACCCGAAGAAGAAGGTTGTTGAGGCACTTAAGAGTCTCAGGTACGAGGTCATTGCATTTGGCGACTCATACAACGACATATCGATGCTGAAGGAAGCAGACAGGGCCATACTTTTCAAGCCACCGCAGAATGTTGTTGACGACTACCCCGAATTTCCCGTTGCCCATGAATTTAAAGAGCTGAAAGGCATCCTTGATATATATCTGAAATAGAAGGGGACAGCCTCCTTTAAGAGGGGACAGCCTCCTTGATAATAAATCACAAATCTCAAAACACAAATAACAAATAAATTCCAATTACGAAATACAAAAAAGGTTAATTCCAACACATTAAGAGGAACAGCAACCTGAGATTGCTTCACCCGCCAAGGCGTGTTCAATGACGCAGACCCTGCAACCAGTAACAAGTAACAATTCAGCAATTCAGCAATTCAGCAATAGAACAATAGAGCAATTCAGCAACATAGCAATTCAACAATAGAGATTGCTTCTCCTTCCGAACTTGTCCCGTCTCAGACGGGAAGCGGGTTATTTTACAATACCGGACTAGCGGCCAGGCGTTGTGGTATGTTTTTAAATATATGATGATATTTGGAATTTTCCGAAAATGAATTTATATTTGAACTGACCGGTTAAAATAATTTGGTAATCAGGTATATACCCCTGCCTAATCAGCGAGTTTATATCTTAGTTAGGGCAATCTGTTGCATTTGATACGTAGGTAAGTTATAAACAGTAATAAACATCGGCTTTATTTCCATATGAAATGGAATAAGATGAATAAAGGTTGGAATATATATGCTGGCTGTAAGTTAAAAGAGATGAAAAAATTAATACTAATACTACTACTATCTATTATTTTATTTAGTCAATGTCAATCGGATAGATCAATTGGAATTGAGTTAGAAAACACTCCCAATAAAGTAGAATTATTTGCTGAGAATATTGTCTCCACCAATCTGTATGAAAGGGATATTGCTATTTCACCTAAAGGCGATGAGATAATTTTTACTCTAAGTGATTATAAACAATCGAAACGATGCCTGGTAAGAATTGAAAAGATCGTTGGCAGATGGGGGAAGAAAGAGATTATATGTTTTTCGGGACAGTATAATGATATTGAGCCCTGTTTTTCAGTAAATGGGAATAAATTGTATTTCGCTTCGAATAGACCAATGAAGACCAACTCAACGAGAAATGATTACAATATCTGGGTTTCGGAAAGAATAAATTCAGAATGGAGGGAACCAGAACCACTACAACCAAATATCAATACAAAAAATGATGAGTTTTTCCCCTCATTAAGCAAAAATAGTAATCTATATTTTACCTCTGTCCGGGAAAATGGGATAGGCAGTGAGGATATCTTTTTGAGCAGATATGTTGATGGTGAATATTTAGATGCAGAACCTTTAGACACAAATATCAATACATTAACCTATGAGTTTAATGCTTATATTAATCCTGCCGAAAATCTGATAATATTTAGTTCGTACGGAAGGAAGGACGATTTAGGTGGTGGTGATTTGTATTATAGCAGAAAGGATGAATATGGTAATTGGAAACCCGCAGTAAATATGGGGCCATTAATTAACTCCAATAAATTAGATTACTGTCCCTTCATAGATATTTCAAGAGGTAATTTTTATTTTACCAGTGAAAGAATTATGCCAAAAGATAAGAGAATAGAAAATGTAAGCGAAATAGAAGAATTGGCATTTGGAATACTAAATGGCATGGGTAATATCTATAGAGTTTATTTTGATGATATAAAGCTAAAATAAACCTGCAACCAGCACGATGTAATAAATAATTTAACTTCCCTGAGCTCGTCTTTTGTCCTCGGTTGCCAGTAAGTAGTTTGAGTAGTTTGAGTAGTTTGAAGCTTTTATAAATGTTAACTTTGAATTGATACTTATGAGCTATGAAATGTTATGCTATTCATACAGCTCCCTACTCTATTTTCGTCATTGAGGAGGAACAACGAAGCAATCTCATAATATAGAGCAATAGAACAACAGAGCCGGTTCATTCGCCTATAACTTTAATAATAAGATATTAACCCCGGATACAGTTTGGTATATATAACCCATTTAGTATATTTATAGCAATGTTGGTTAATATTCCAATGAGATATTAAAATCTGCTAATTCAATTATTGTATCACCTGATGGTAACAATGTATATATAGTAGCAAGTAGGGCTGATGCAATTTTATGGTTTAAAGTAAACGAGTAAATAATATTTGGTTGTTTTATTAATTGACAAATATTTTTAAATATGATTGTTTAGTTATCGTAAATTAAAATTATGAAATTTTTTACGTTGAATAATAAAACGCCATACAACAATGCATATTCCCAAAAAACAAAAAAAGAAATTAAATTTATATATGGAGAGAAAAGAACCTATATTACTTGATGGGAAATCATTATCAAAAGAGATTGAAGCTAATCTTAAATTAAAAGTTGAGAAAATTATTCAAAAAACAGGTAAGATTCCTGTTTTAGCAACGATTCTGGTTGGGAATGATCCTGCATCAGAGATATATGTAAAAATGAAAGGTAATGCTTGCAAACGAGTTGGCATGAATTCTTTAAAAGTGAGCTTACCTGAAGATACAACGACTGAAGAACTCATAGATAAAATTGAAGAGTTGAATTCTGATATTGACATTTGTGGAATATTATTACAACATCCTGTTCCCAATCAGATTAATGAGAGAAAGTGTTTTGATAAAATTTCGATTGAGAAAGACGTTGATGGCGTTACATGTTTAGGATTTGGAAAAATGACAATGGGTGAAAATGCATATGGAAGTGCAACCCCAATAGGAATTATAAGATTAATTAGACATTATAAGTTACCTATTGAAGGCAAACAAGCTGTAGTAGTAGGTCGGAGCCCAATTTTAGGAAAGCCAATTTCAATGATGCTTCTAAATGAAAATGCAACAGTAACAATTTGTCATTCAAAAACTAAAAATTTGTCTGAATTAGTTAATCAAGCTGATATAATTGTTGGTGCAGTAGGGATTCCTGAATTTATTAAAGCTGATTGGATAAAGGAAAATACAATAGTGATTGATGCAGGATATCATAAAGGAGGTATTGGTGATATTGAAATAGACAAGGTAAAAGATAGGACCTTAGCATATACCCCCGTACCTGGTGGAGTTGGACCGATGACAATAGCAATGTTAATATCCCAAACAGTTGATTCAGCAGAAAAGAATTTAATATAGATGCACTACGCCCAATATCGCTTATTGCCACTGTCAAGTAGTATGATTGGAAAATATTTATTCATAATTTGTACGCCATGACAAGTAAACAAAATATACATCGACAACAAGCCATATGCCGGGAACGTCAGACGTTGTGCGTCATGCAAGAAAAACATAAAACTGACTAAAGATAAAATATAACATGAGTAAGAAGCAGTGGTATGAGTCTCTATTTGAGAACTATGGACAAAAATATGATAATGAGAGTTTCACACAAGGAACTATTGGCGAGTGCGATTTTATTGAATCAAAAATAAAATATAATAAATCATTAAAAATATTAGATGTTGGTTGTGGCACAGGGAGGCACTCAATAGAGTTAACAAAACGAGGATATTTTGTAACAGGAATTGATTTATCAGAATCGCAACTTAAGAGAGCAAAAGAAAAAGTTGAGAACAATAATCTTAATATAGATTTTCAGTAAGGCAAAATTACCGGGGCAAGGATTTCGTATACAAAATTTTCAAAATATGCCACAATTAGTAAAAGGAGGAAAACACGTTTTTGGTTGGACAACTTTAAATAATGATTTAAAGATACGGATACCGGACGAGGCCTATGATGAGTATAAACTTATTAAAACTGATAAGTTGATAATTTTGTCAGGTAGTAAAACATCTGGCGGATTAAGTATAATTACTCCGGATTCTTTCATTAATTCAAAGTTGAGTAATAATATTGTCAAATCAATTGGATACAAAAAAGAAACAGACTCATTTACAACCGGGATATTTAAAATAGTAAGATTTGCAAACAGGCTAATTAGTTGGACAACTTTAGATAAAGATAAATACTTCAGATTATCAGGCAAATTAATAGACCTGTTAGATTTAAAAACCGGGAATAGATTATTGGTTGGAAGAGGCAGTGGACTTGGACCTGCCTTTATAACAAAAGGAACAATATACAACGAAGCATTAAAACATAAGGATTTATTATACTATAAATGAAATTATTATTTATTATAGAAGCGGTTATTAGTGTACTATGGATAAAAAGAGTACTATTCTCAAACTTAAAGATTAAAAGAAAAGATATTTTAAGTTCTGATTAATATTAACCTTTAAATAATAAACAGGGAGGAATTTGATATGACTTATTTTAATAAAAAAACAAAGATTACAGCATCTGTAATAGGAGTACTACTTGGCTTGAGTGGTATTTTCAATCATGGATTATTTGAGATTCTGCAAGGCAATAATTCAACAAACGGTTTTTTTATCGAAGCTATAGGTGAAACAAATAGATTCTGGGTACATGGAACAGAAGCAGCATTTACAATTATTCACAATTTTCTGATAACAGGTATTTTTGTTATTCTTGCAGGTTTAGCAGTTATCTTTTGGTCTCTGAAATATATTCAAATTAAACACGGGGCAACAGTTTTTTTATCACTTTTATTACTATTAACTCTTGTCGGTGGTGGAATTGGATATATCATACTTTTTATACCAACCTGGGCATTTGCAACCCGAATAAACAAATCGTCGGATTGGTGGAAAAAAATACTATCTGTTAGGTTGAGAAAGAATTTATCCCAACTATGGATTTATGGCTTAGTGGCAACATCTATTTCATGGATAACTCTAATGGAATTAGGAATTTTTGGTTATTTCCCCGGACAAAATAATCCTGATACTATTCTAAATATTGTTTTTATATTTTTATTTTCCTCAGTTATTTTGGCATGCATAACCTTCATTTGTGCAATTGCCGGAGATATTAAAGAAAATAATCATAATTAAATACCATCAACCATTGACGGTCATGAAACTAATTGAAATAAAATAAGAAATAATTGATATTTAGAATTATAATTAATAAATTGAATTTAATAATTTACTGATTATGAAAAAATTATTAATTCTTATTCTTTTAACAACATTTTTCATCTTTGAATCATGTGAAAAATGCACTGTTTCCTTTTCTTGTGATGGATCCTTTAATTGCTCAAGTATATCGAGGTATAATATTGAATATGATTCTTATGGGAATATAGTTTCTTTTGACTATAGTGGCTGTGGAGAAACTGGTCATGTAGTTTTTAGCTATAATGAAAATCATCGCTGTGAGGGAGTAGAATGTGATTGTGACTGACGTTATAAATTAAAACTCTATTAGTTTTTTAAAATTAAGATTATGGACAAACCTGGGAATTTTTATGCGGGAGTAGCCATTGCCGGTGCTATCCTGGTCTGCATTGCCGTGATTGGATGCCAAAGCGACTCAATCAGATCAAAAAAACAGAATGAAGCATTCGCCACGTCTGAAGCCAAAAGCTATGCCGAAGATCGGGCATTGATCGAGGATCTTCAGGCACGTTATATGTTCGCACTGGATTTCGGAGATATTGACAAGTACATAGCCACCTTCACAGAGGATGGCATACTGGATATTGGTGAGGGTGAATGGCAAGGTCGTGATACAATCCGGAAGGTGCTTACTGCGATGTCTGAGCCGAAGGAGCTGCCGGCCAACCCTGATGCTCCGAAGCTACACCCCGCTACCGGTCGTCACAGCATAACGAACATTGTGATAAAAATCAAGGGCGATACGGCTTTCGGAAGAGCATACTGGTTCCACATGGGGAACAAAAACCCCCAACGAAAAGCGACACTTAACTCTTATGGCCACTACGAAGATGAAATAGTCAGGGTGAACGGTACATGGTTGTTCAGCAAGCGAAAAATCTATAACGAGGAGATTCCCAGATGGGCTGCCCCAGCCGGTAATCCATGCTGGTAGAATAGTGAAGGGCACGAGCAGCAAGTACTTTGCAGCCTGTGCCGGTTCAACCTTGCTGAGTGCACAATGTACGATTATAATTCAGGCGTATTTTTACTAAAGCAAATTTAGTTTCCCTGCTTGTCAACTGCATGATGATAAGCAACTTTTATGTATCTTGCTAATCTAAAGGTTGCGTTCCATAATAAAAAGAAACATGAATAAAACATTGAGGTATATAATCGGATACATTGCAGGAACTACGATATTTTTTGTTTTAATACCGCTTGGATTTTATGAATTATCAAAACTCGATTATTTAAACAGATTTGTAATACTTATAAATTCTACTATACTAAAAATAGCAGTAGCATTTCTGTTTTTTTCTACAGGAATATTTTTTGTGATCTGGTCGAATATTTTCTTATTAAAAGTTGGTAAAGGTGGCCCTGCAGATGGATTTGGGATTTCAATAAGCCCGCAAACTAAAAAACTGGTCACAAACGGGCCATACCGTTATAGCAGAAATCCTATGGTATTTGGAGCCTTGTCAACATATTTTTCAATAGTGATATATATGAATTCACTGTTTGGTTTAATTGGTTTAATGATTTTTTTTCTCATAGCAAGTATTTATTTGAGATTTTCTGAAGAGAAGAGATTAATCAAGGATTTTGGTGAAGAATATGTTGATTATAGAAAAAAAGTCTCAATGATTTTTCCATTCAGACTATTCAATAAGTAATATATTAGGGCGCAAAACTCGCTATTGGCGATACTATGCGGTCATAAAAAAAAGGATGTTCATGGATGGGAGTTGGCAACGCCCTTTTGATTGACGATTAATAGTAAACAACAAGTATCAAATCCCAAAATACAATTTTCAAATATTAATCTTCAAATTTCAAACCATACCGGTAAAATAATTTCCTGCAAAA
>CAZBUF010000480.1:0-3394 GCA_964495025.1 uncultured Bacteroidales bacterium
CTTATCATGGAGCGTTGCAAGTATGACGGAAGCAACAGGCTTATTTCAAAGAAGAAGTATGTATATAAGTTCAGTGATGAGTGACTCTTGCTGCTACGGCATAAGGCAGATCAGTGGCCAATTGCACCGCGTTACTTAACAACGCCCTCGCTCCTTGTCACATTAATAACTCCTTTGACTTCGGATATCCTGGCTATTAACGATTCCAGATGATTAAGATCCCTTACCGTTATTTTTAATTTTCCTTTTAACATACCGTCCTCAGTGTCCATTGATATTGCACGGAGGTTCACTTTCAGGTCCCTGGATATAACATTGTAGATACTATCCAGTATATTAGGCTCATCTTCGGCATTAATCTTGATCTCCGCGGGGAACAGTATATCCTTGCCACCTCCTGACCATCTGGCCTTAATGACCCTGTAATTATATTTTGTTAACAGCTGGGCAGCGTTCGGGCAGCTCCGCCTGTGGATCTTCGTGCCCTCACTAACTGTGACAAATCCAAAAATCTCATCACCCAGTATCGGATTACAGCATTTTGCCAGCTTATAATCAATCTGTCCCAGCTTATCGTCAATAATAAGGTAATCATCAAACTTCTCTGAAACAGCTTTATCTTCCTTAAGCTTTGCCTGTTCATGAAGCAATTTACTCTCTTCATATACTGCCTGTTCACCAGACATGAAACTTTTTATTTCCTTCAGATCAATTTCCCCGGCAGATATTTTGTAGTACAGTTCCTGGGAGTTCTTAAGATCATACTCCTTCAGAAGCCTTCTTATATTACTGTCAGCAAACGGTATTTTCCAGTTTTTAAACCTTCTTTTTAATATCTCCTTGCCATTTTCCGCTTCCCTGAACTTCTCTTCGTTCAGTTTTTGTCGTATTTTGGTTTTAGCTTTTGACGTGACAACATAATTAAGCCAGTCAAGTGTGGGAGATTGATTTTTGGAGGTTATGACTTCGACCTTTTCCCCATTCTGCAGTTTATAGCGTATAGGGACAGTCCTTGCATTGACCTTTGCCCCTACACAGGTCTGGCCCACTTCTGTATGGACATCATAGGCAAAATCAAGAACCGTTGCTCCTGAAGGGTATTTCCGCAATTCGCCCTTTGGTGTAAAAACAAATATCTCCCTGGAGTACAGACTCAGCTTGAAATCATCAATAAACTCAACAGCGTCAGGGTCAGGGGTCTCAAGTATCTCTCTTATTTTCATCAGCCACTGCTCGAGCGGCTTTTCACTTTCCAGCCCTTTATATTTCCAGTGAGCAGCAAATCCTTTCTCAGCAATCTCGTTCATGCGGCTTGTCCTTATCTGAACCTCCACCCACCTGCCTTCAGGTCCGATCACGGTTGTATGAAGTGCCTCATAACCATTGGTCTTGGGAACAGATATCCAGTCGCGTAACCTTAGCGGGTTAGGCTGGTAAATATCTGTTACGGTAGAAAACACCTGCCAGCAGTCTGCCTTTTCTGATTTAAGCTCACTGTTAATGGTGATCCTTATGGCGAAAAGATCATATATATCTTCGAATTCAATATTTTTTCTCTTCATCTTGTTCCATATGGAAAATATGGATTTGGGCCTTCCTGTGATATCAAAGTCAAATCCCTGTTTTTTCAGTTCTGCCTCCACCGGCTTTATGAAATCATTTATAAACCGCTTTCGTGCCTTCATTGTTTCAGCTAACTTCCTTGCAATGAAATCATAGGTTTTCCTGTCAGTATATTTCAGGGACAGGTCTTCCATCTCCGATTTAATAAGGTACAGGCCTAAGCGATGCGCAAGCGGGGCATATAAATAAGAAGACTCGGAAGCGACCCTGATCTGAAGTTCAACGGGAAGGTCTTTCATGGCCCTCATCACCTGCATCTGCTCTGCCAGTCTGATGAGGATCACCCTTACATCCTTTGCCAGGTTAAGCAGTAATTTCCTGAAGTTCTCCGCCTGTGAATATTCTGATGAGGTGCTTATATCGGAAATCTTTTCCAGACCCTGTGTTATGGTAGCAATGGTACTGCCATATTCCTTTTGTATTATCTCATATGTTATCTTACCCTCCTGGAAAATTTTGCCAAGGAAGATGCTTATTACAGAATTAGCGCCCAGCCCAATTTCATTAACAGCTATCAAGGCAGTATCAAGTACCGTTAAAATCCTCAGCTCTCCTGATATATCCTTCTCATCCTGCAATGTTGATTTTAAAAGACCAAAAGCGTTATCAATAACTTTCCTGCCAACAGGATCCTTTGATACCGAAATATCCTTTATCAGCAATCTGTATTTCTCTGCAATATCTCTTCCTGCTTTTTCCGAATATTCTTTTAACATTGTAATTACTGATGGGTTTAAGTGTTAACATCTGAATGCTTACAATGTTGCAAAGATAAATATAAGTATTATTTTTTCTCTTTATTCAATTCTTCGAGTTTTTCCATCCCCTCAATATTCATTGATTTTGTGATCTTTGAAATATTTTTCATATCAATATCTCCCTGGATAATTATTACAGCGCTCTCATCAGGGCTTCCCACCAGCAGCAGCAACTCCTCAACCTTGTTATTTTTTTCCTTTACAAGGAACCTGACGTTCTCATTTTTTTCCTTTATTACCATCAGCTCCTTATAATCTTTTACGGGAAGGTCTTTCATTACAGCATCATATAAATTTATATCTGATTTTGTCCCTGGATCATTATCGGTGGCAATGATCTTGATGCTGTTTAGCCTGCTTATTGCCTCGGCCATCTCATCACGTTCCCCGCTTTTCTCTGTATCCCCTTCCATATCGCGGAACAAACCAAACATATATTTGGATATATATATAGTAGTAAATCCATCCTGCCCCGAATATTTGTCAAATATTTTATCGGCAACAGATTGTGACATCAGGTTAACTGCTGTAATCACAAACAAACTAAAGATTAATATTCTTTTCATGGCTTCTTATTTTCTGGTTATTATTTATCACTATTACCTGAATCAGGTACCTTTGATAACAACTGTAACTTATCAAGTCCCTGATCCAGCTTTGAGACCGGCCTGAGCATTTTCGACCCTACTTCAAGCTTCGACACATTTGACAACCCACTGGTCCCCCGGTTCAGCTTTGCAGAAACAAAATACAAGGCTCTTTTTGTCTCTTCATAGGCCATAGCAGGATCATCATAGGTTCCTTTATCCTCCGGCCTGTGTATAAAATATTTAAATGAGTTATAAATACTAAATATTAATAATATTGAAGCAGCAACTCCCGCAACGCGAATCCACAACCGGGTACTTTTAAAAACCGGATGTTTCACCTTCTGCCCATCGATAAGTTTTTCAAGCTTCTCCTCAAAATCATCAAAGGGAACATCCTGGCTTGCTGCTTTGTAAAATATAGTA
>CAZBUF010000481.1:0-16349 GCA_964495025.1 uncultured Bacteroidales bacterium
AACCATCTTATATTTTTTACCTATTGAACCTCCGAATTGATCAGGGTAACCGTCTGAGAACATATATATCATATCTCCCTTATTCAGCTGTAATCCCTGATCTTCGAATATCTTATCAGCTTTGTCATAATGTCCCCCTACTGAGCTTCGGCTTCCTTTAATATAAATTTGTTCCGAATCTTTATATACTATCATTGGGCGCATTGCAGAAGCGTACCTCAAATAGTATGTTTTCAGATCTATTTCACACACTACAATATCCATCCCGTCGTTAGGTTTTCCAACTTCAATATTCTGATTTAATGTACTTCTTAATTCTATATCAAGGCTTCTTAGTATCGCTGAGGGAGGTTTATCCCCTTCTCTCATACATATATCCTTAATGAGTGTTGTTCCAATCATTGACATAAAGGCTCCCGGAACACCATGGCCTGTTGAGTCGGCACATACAATAGCGAATTTCCGGGATGATATCTTATCGAACCAGTAGAAATCACCGCTTACAATGTCTCGTGGCTGATAGTATACAAATGAGCCGGAAAAATTCTCATGTAATTTTCTTATGGGGGGAAGTATGCTTGCCTGGATCCTTTGTGCATAATTTATGCTATCGGTAATATCCCTGTTCTTAATTTCAATCTCCTCTTTCTGTTCAACAACCTCTTTGGTTCTTTCAGCCAGGCTCGTTTCCAGGTATTCCTGCAACTGTTTCTGCTTACGCTCTCTTAATTTGATTATCAGATATATCACTAAGATAATCAGCAGAAAGGACATGGTTAAAAACCATGCCGTCTTCCAAACCGGCAGTTTGATTCTCAGCTTAAAAGATGCCGGATTTTCCTCAGCTGACCCGTCACTATTGTATGATCTTAATAAGAACTTATATTCACCATCTTCTATACGCGGATAAATAACATATTTTAAGTCAGTGATATCGGACCATTCCAGATCATAGCCTTCCATCTTGTACTGATAAGTCACGGTATTTGGATCCCTGTAATTCAGTCCGGTATATTCAATACGTATCTTATAGGCAGAGTAGGGCAGAAGAATAGCCTTTGTAAAATCATAAGTCTGATCAGAGATAATAACCTTAGTAATGTTTGTTTTAGGCGGGACAATATTCTTTCTGTCGATTGACGGATCATATGTTATAAGTCCCTGTGTCGTTCCAAAATGAATACTCCCGGATTCATCCTTGAATACTGCATTCATATTACAATCGCCGTTTATGCCTTTATCAACATCATATACATAAACCGAGCCATTATTTATGTTTATTCTGCTAATCCCCAACCTTTGTCCCACCCAGACATAATTGCTGTCAGATGCTACTATGCTGTAACAATAATCGGATTTTAATCCTTTTTTAGTATTGATATTTATTAAAGAATCAGCAGTAAAATGGAATATTCCTGTACCGTAAGTTGATGCCCAGATGTCACCGTTAATATCCTGTGTAATGGAATTAAATTCAAGCTCTACATTATCAACCGCATATACCTCGTTGACCTCTCCTTTGTCGTCAATCTCATATATACCGTTTGTTTTTGTTGCAAACAGAAGCCGGTTTTCCGAATCGATAATAACCTTTTCAATATCGTTATGGGGAAGTCCGTTTATTGTTGTGTAATGAATCCTGGTATTATCATTAAGATTAAAACTATATATTCCATCTTTGGTTGCTATGTACAGAGTTCCGTTATTACCCGTAATTGAATTCACAGATTTACCTAATGAATTTGAGGAGTATTTATAACCTGTAATTGTCTCGTTGCGAATATTCATCCTGAATAAACCGTTTTCGTTGGTACCTATCCACAGATTATCTTTATTGTCGAGGTATAAAGCTGTTATCCTGTCTTTAGGCAATCCGTCCGACCTGTTAAAGACCCTGCTCTTTATATTTTGTGAATATTCTACTTTTAGCAAAGCAGCTTCGCCGCCCAACCATGATACATTGCCTTTGGTCAGAACGGACAGGATATTATTATTAATCCCTTTCTGGGTGTAAGGAAAAAATGAGAAAGCTTCATTTAATAAATATGCTAATCCTGAGCCATATGAAGCGATCCAGATATTTCCTTCCCTGTCCTCAAAAACGTTTTTAATAAAATCGGCTGGTAACCCGTTATCCTTATTGAAGTTTGTTATTTTCCCGTAGCTCCGGTCAGCATCCGGCTTCTCCAGTTTATATACTCCGCTGCCAAACGTGCCCAGCCAAAGGTTCATATTGGAATCTTCGGTTATTGACTGGATGTTGTTATTTAAAAGATTAAATTTCTCACCTGTTTTTACAAGCTCATATGAGTTATTATCATTTAATGATAAATGATATAAGCCGTTATCCTCAGTGCCAATCCAGAATCCGTCTGTTTTTTCACACTTTTTAATAACCTGGACCCTTTTATAGGCCAGCTCGCTGATTGAAAATTTAAATACAGGCGCATTCATAGGATCCTTAAAGTCGTAAACAGAAAGGCCCTCCTGTGAACCTAAAAGGAGTTTGCCGGCAAAATAGCTTAATGATGAGATAAACATATTGTTAACGATTTCATCAAACCTGGCAATTTCTTTATAACCATCAATTACAACCAATCCGTCATTTAAAGTGGAGACTATTAATATATTATTATTTATTTCAATAATATTTGTAATGGTACTTTTAATCTCATCATCAGTTTTTATTATTTCAAAGCTTTTTCCGTCATACTTACTTATTGTACCGTCATTAAACCCAAACCATAAAATTCCTTTACTATCCTTATAGCTTATATTAGCAACATCTTTAGGCACGATCTCAGATATAACTTTACTGTCAAATTCAAAACCGTCAAATCTGCATAGCCCTTCCCCCGTCCCTATCCATAAATAACCGTTCAAATCCTGGTTGACAGTATAAACAAAAGGATGGCATATTCCTTCATTAATGCTGTAGTTTTTAAATTTGAAATTTTTTGCTGATGACAGGCAGGGGATCAATATAAGGATCAATAGTGAAACCAGATTTTTAGGTGATATTTGTTTTGCCATAAGCATAAATTTAAGAACTACTCTTTTTCTACACGGATACCAAATTTATATTTAGGTACACCACCAATCGGGATAACATAGAATGGCAATAATTCACCATATTGGTTTCGGACATTAACAACAACGTTATTATTTTTAATAACAGGATTTTTACTTTTTATAAACTGTATATCAAGGGACGTGTTTTTCTCATCTTCGAAGATCTTAAACTCATCCTCAACCCAATTATCTTCATTTGATACACGGCTTAACTGTCCTTTTCTGGCCACTGACACTGTGCGGATATAGCCGTCGTTATCCCAGTCGAAATTTGACAGTTTAACAGAGATTGTCCTGTCATCAACATACGGATATATATGTGAGACTTCATTAGCGTCATTATATAATCTGAGGGAATATTCAAATGCAAAAGCATTTCCACCTTCGACCTCTTTATTCTGATTCTGCATTATACTCAGGAAGTACCTGTACATGTTACCGTCATCACCGATAATACCATCAGCTATCACCTTAATAATATATGCATCGAATTTTGAAATATATTCGCCTTCAGTAGGGTTAAACGGGCCGAATGTATACCATTTTTTATCATATTGCGGATCCTCCCCGAATGTTTTTACCGCGAGAAGATTACCGCTCTTATAATTACCTGCAGGCGAAGTTTCCTGGGCATCTTTATGTGTATAACACTCTTTTCCGCCATATACGGAATATGTTGTTTTAGTATCCCATACGCCATTTATTTCATCATATTCACCCCCAATATTGGGATCATATATCCTTATAAATACGGGCTCCTTAAAATCTTTGGGTATTGAGAAAAAGAATGTCTGGGAGAAATCGTCATCTCCCCATGAAGTTTCTGAATTTGCACCAAATGTCATAAGGAAAGGAATATTTTCATCTCCTGCAGGAACAGGTTGTGCATTACTGAAATGGTGCGCAGATATTAATATTAAAATTAACAGAAATCTATTCATAAAACTTGACTCAGCGTGTTTTTCAAAAGTATCCTAATGCATAAATTTACATTATTTAGGCTCTCTCAAAAATAAAGATATTAAAAGTTTATTAACTAAGGTAAAATAATCTCCTAATTTCTTCTTCTTAAAATAACAATATCCTTTGTTACACACATTTTCTCGGGGAAAGAATTTTCACCATCCTGCTTGTTTATAACACCCAGTTTAATAGTATAGGTTCCGGGCCTTTTATATGTATGCCTGACTACCTGATTTTTTGTTCTTATACCATCGCCAAAGTCCCATATATATTTTTCAATGTCGGAATTTTTCAGATTTGTCTGTAATGCATCCATATCAATTTCCTGGTTTATTATACCCGTATCAACAACATTTATATATGGTTGTTCAGTTTTTTCCAGTCTTAATGTATATGTAGCTTCATTAAAATGAATTTCACCCGTAAGTGTATCAATAACATTTAGCTTAATGATGTATGACGCCGGTCCTACAAAGCAATGATTAGCTAATAATCCTCTTATTTTTGTGCCGTCCCCCAGATCCCATTCATATTGAAAAGTGGTTGTATCAATATCTATACTTCCTTCTTCATATATTTTATAGCACCATTTATCTTCTTTTTGGGGATCACATCGGGTGAAAGCAGGAAGATCCGTATAAAAATTAACAACATCATCAGACCCGTACCGGTCAGTTGCAAAATATCCTGTGTCCAGGGTGGTATTTATTATAAGTGCATAATCATTATTCCTGGTATTGAAAGGAGCTTGCAGGTTTATGGGCGGTTGCCATTCACCATCAATGTGATCAGAGTAGAAAAGGTCCATTCCTCCCCGTCCTTCATGCGCATCGGAAGAAAAATACAACCGGCCGCTGGTATGGTAAAAGGGGTAAATCTCACTTCCCGGGGTATTAATCAGATTACCCAGATTTTTCGGAGAGCTGAAACTGCCGTCAGAATTCCGTTGGGATGAATATATATCATACCTGCCATATCCACCCGGCATATTTGTGCTGAAAAACAACGTTTTCCCGTCTTCACTGAGAAAAGGATAGCCACAATTGAATGAATCGGGATTATGTTCGAACGGCCTGATGTTGATCCACCTTGAACTATCCCTGTCAGCAATGAAAATGCCGAAAAAATTATCTTTTGTAGTATCAATATCAGCTCTGTTAATAATACCTTTTGTTTTTGTAAAATATAATGTTTTCCCGTTTTTGCTCAATGCTATTGGTCCTGCAACCGATTTACTGGTAAGCTCTCTGGAAAATAATTTTACTTCTTCCCATCTCTTCTCATTTTTATACTTAACCATGTATAGATCTGTGAGGTATTCATTATTTTGTGTTGTTGTAACCGCAAAGACCTCATTTTTTCTGTTCGAACAGAACGCAAGCCCGTTTTTAACATATACAGGTGCATATTCACCATAAAGAGGCGTGTTGAAAGGCAGTTTTTTTATATTAAAGGACCTTTGGCCTGATATAATACCTGTGCTGGCATGCAGAAAGATTATTACGATATAAAATATTCTTGAATGAAGTTTCATTTGATTAAAAATCTCTTAAATCAGGTACTTTTACTTTATAACCGAATGCATATTGCAAAAATAATTCAAATGCGCTATGATTGTATTCATTTATTTCACCAAAACCAAAATCATAAGCAAATCCTCCCCTGAACTGATAATTTATTTTATAGTCAAATAAGGCAACAATTGATTTATTGCTCCTGTATGTTATGCCACCCCTGATAAGATTCATATAAATAGCATTTACACTTAAATCAAGGTTTTGCTTAAGGCTCATTTCGTAGTTCATAAGAATGGAAGGCTGGATTTGCCAGTAGCTGTTTATATAAAATGTATAACCTGAGGTCAGGTAATAGCTGTATCTCCTGATATCATGATAAGCCTGTAATCCTGAGTTTTCCCCACCATCTTCGTACCCTAAGATGAAAGGTATTGAAAAGCCGGCATATAAGCTGTGCGTATAATAATAGCATCCTATTCCGAAATTAGGTAATATATAACCTGGTGTAGTGCTGTTAAAAACAGGATCATCATCCATATCAGTAATATTTATCTTTCCTGATATTATACCTGCTTTAATTCCCAAAGATAATTTTCCCTTATTCAGAGCAATTCTGTAAGCGTAATTTGCAAAAGCGCCTGTGTAATTTCTTGCTCCAATTTTTTCATGTGCCAACTGGAAGCCCAGGGCGATTTTTGTATTTTTTAATGGCGTGTGCGTGCTAAGCGACTGTGTATTTGGAGCTCCTTCATGTCCTATCCACTGGTTCCTTGTAGAAACAGAAACGGTAAAAACCTCACTGCTCCCGGAAAAAGCAGGATTTATTGCCAGTCCGTTAAAGTAATATTGGCTGTAAAGCACAGATTTATCCTGGCCCGAAGAATTAATTATCGCTAAAACAAGAAATATTATATTTAATATATATCTCATTTATCTTATAAGTTCAACATAGCTTCTTATTATTACCTCTTCCTTCCCTTCGACTTTAACCTTAAGAATATAGAAATACGTCCCTTCCGGCAACTTTTTGCCGTTATCATTCGTTCCGTCCCAGTATGATCCTTCCTGGTAATTGTCCGATTGATGCACAATATGACCCTGACGGTCGAATATTATTATCCATGTTTTTTCAGAATTATCAATATCTATAACTAATTCGTCATTAATTCCATCGCCGTTGGGTGAGAATCCTTTTGTTACCTTAAGAGGATTCACAATAATACGCATACTGTCATGAACATCTTTACAGACTCCATTCCTGACAGTCCATTTTAAAATATTTTCATAGTCAAGGTAACTCACTGTGGTATTTGGCACAGTATCATTATCAAATTTACCGCTTCCGGAAGAGATGGTCCATGTCCCCGTGCCTACTGCCGGGGTGGCATCCAGATCAGCAGAAAAAATGAAGCTTAGGTTTTGATCCATACCGGCTTCAGCTGATTTCGGCTGCTCATAAAATATAACCCTTATATCACCGGAGTCCGGGCATTGCCAGTTTGTTTCAATCCATGTTAATGTTGCAGGTCCGTAATTATCCATCGTAACCCGGGCATTCGTACTATCAGGGCTATCAAATGTTCCTCCGGTTGTTCTCCACAAGCCTGCAGAATTACTTATGCTGCGTTTAGCATTTAAAACATATTCAAGTCCGCAAACCTCAGTGCTGTTACCGGCATTGGCCACCGGGACCTGATATACTACTGCATTTACAATACCGTTAACAAGAGATGTATCTGCATAGCATAAACTGTCATCAACTATTTCAATAAGTTTAATAATAGCAGAACTATCTAACACTACGGGAATTGAATCGTAATTTGCTGTTATACCTGTTTTTGTTGTATTTGTTGTGCCTGAGCCCACTGTTGCTTTCCAGGGGCTGTGAACACCGTCAATGTTTAATTTGATATAAACACTCTCTCCCTCACAAATAGTATCATGCGAGCTGATAACATCACCGGATGGTACAGGGTTAATTAATATCTTAACATGATTGCTTGTATCACTGCATTCTTTATTCAGCGCTGAGGAGAATACAATTCTTCTGAAGTATGCACTGTCATGCAGCGCTGATGTTTCAAAATCATTCCCGCTGTCAGGTGTTTCACCTGTGGCATCAACCCAGTACAGCAGGTCGTCACTATATTCCCATTTGTAACCGTAATCACCTGTTTTTCCATCTGCAGGAGAGGAACCATACAGACTTTTGCCGGTGTTAAAACATGTATATTGAACTGTACCTCCGGTTATGTTATTATTAGTAACAGAGCTATAAACAGTAACTTTTACAGTATCACTAATGTCAAAACAGATGTCTGAATATACCTTTCTGGCGAAATATGAAGTATCTGTTAAAGGCCCCGGGGAGTATGACACACTGTTGTTTGGTGCCGGAGCTGGTTCCCATGCAGCACCTTCTTCCTGCCACAGCCATTCATATATAAAGCCTCCTGCACCTCCTGAAGCGGCGTCTGCAGCCAGTTCAGCCGGTGTATTGTTTTCGCAAACAGACTGGTTATCCGCATCCAGAATATTGATAATATAGGGAACGATATCAAGCATTATGGGAGCCGCAGTGTCCTTACACGCAAGGAAATTGCCTGAAATTACAACCCTTGTAAGGTATGTCGTCGTTTCATAAATTTCAGAAGGCACAAAATTCGTGTCGGTCGCACCTGCAATTTCCAGCCACTCCGAGCCGATCATTTTCAGCCATTTGTATGTATAGAATCCGTCACCGCCACCGGGTGCTGATCCTGTTATCTGGTTAGGAGTATCACCTGCACAATATCGTAATGAATCAGTTTCAATAGTGTTCGATTCCACTGTCGGCAGGACATAAACCGTCCTGGTATTGGAAGTATCGATGCAGGCATCGTCATTGCCTGAGAATACGATCCTTCGGTAATAAGTAGTATCAGTAAGGATCCCCGGAGAGATTGCGGAATCGGTAAACGGTAATTCAATCCATGGCTTGCCTGGATGATCCCTATTCACCCATTTATATGAGTATGTTCCGTCGCCGCCCTCTATAGGTAATGGAACTAACTTGCCGGCGTCGTTGAACTTACAAATAGTAGTATCGTCTGGATTAAATAAATTGTTAGCAATTATTGGAAGTGCCGTAATAGTATCTGTTTCACTTGTATCTGCACATACTTTTGCCGAGGTTACTATTCGTTTGTAAAATTTAGTTTCAGTAAGTGCTGTTTCAAAGAATGCTGAATCTTCTGATACTTCCTGCCAGATCGACTGATCGTCTTTTCTTTGCCAGCTGTATGAATATATTCCGTTACCACCGGTTACTATGCCTCCTGTCAGCTCTTGAGGAACAACACCTGAACAAATTGTGTCAGTAACATATAACTCATTATTTAATATTGAGGGGTACACAAATATTTCAACTATCTTGCCAGAATCAATAAAAGTTGTTTTATAAACAGAATGTTCGGATGAGACCACTCTCCTGTAAAATGTAGTAGTATCCAGGGCGTATGGTGAAAGGGAAAGCAGGTCCGCTGTGCCCTGGGCAGGACTCCATGTTAGTTTATCGTAGCTCTGGAGCCATTCATATATGTATGAGCCACTTCCTCCTTTTGGCTGGCTGGCAACAATTGTGTTTGGTACCTGGCCCTCACATAGTGTGTCAGCGCCATAAATAATATTAAACAGGAATCCGTTCAGAGGCAGGATCAGGCTGCCCATTGTCCTGCCGGGATCACCTTCGAAACCTGTATAATCTGAACAGGTTCCAAAATCGATTGCTCCGGCCGGACCTCCCGATGTATCGATACTACTGAAGGTCATGGAACTTCCCGAGTGCATAACTATTCCCCCGCCACCGCCGCCGCCGGCACCCGTACAGTTATCATCGGTATCTCCTCCTTTCCCTCCTCTGACAGACAGGCTGATATTACCGATCTTGTTTGCAGCATCTATTAATATTGAACCGCCACCTCCGCCACCTCCGCCACCGGCAGTAGCTACTCCTGTAACATCCTGTCCGTTAGCTGTTATGGAATGGTGGTTATTACTTATCAATGTATCAGTTAATACAAATATTATCCCGCCTCCGTTTCCACCCGGCGTTCCGTTTTTGCTTAAGGCCTCATTCTCAGTTGAGGCACCACCCCCTCCACCAAGGACTACTTTATTTATCGTATCAAGATAAAAGGGCCATAAGGTATAGCCGCGCTGTGCCAGGACCAAATTAACGGGAATACCGCATGACCAAGACTGGTGTCCCCCGTCGCCACCAAAACCCCAGTTACTGCCACCTGCGCCTCCCGAATATAATCCGTTCCCGCCGCCGCCGCCGTTTAATGCATTCCCTGCTCCTTTTGTATATGTAAAACTATTGTTGATTATTCCTTCACCCTTATTCCCTGCTCTGTTTAACTGCGTTGAAGAAAAATAACATGTATCGGGCGGATCAAACCCAAATCTGCATCCGCCTGTATAGTCCTCCACAGGAACAGCACCCCTTAATCCCTGGTAATTCACATTTATATCCGCATTAAGGATAAGCTTGTCATAAGCCATAATAGCAACTATCCCCCCGGTATTGCCGTCCCAGGGATCAGAAACAACTTCTGATGTAACAGTTATTTCGTCACCCGTGCATAGTTTCACAAGCTGGATATCTTCGCCATTATCATAATCATTAAGAAAATATGAAGTAAATACAATGTAATTCTGAGGTATGATAATGCTTTCTATTTGCAGAAACTCATACTTGCCACAATTTCTTTCATCTTTTAATTGTCCTATCCTCCTGGGGAAAAGGCCTGTTTCATAAATTTCGGCACCTGTCATCTGGATGAACAGGACATAATCTCCTGCTGAAAAACTGTCTAGCTCAGAAGAACCAACTACCCTGATAGTATCATTAAAGACAGAATCAACTTTCAGGTATGAATTTACTATGTCACCTATCGACTGGGAATAAATTCGAAGACAGGTAAAAATGAATAGTACTGATATGAAATAAGCCCTTTTCAATGAAAGTGAGCTGTTATTAGGTTAACAATAGCCAAAGATAAAAAAATAATTGATTCCGGGATTAATAAATATTTCAACAAAATGCTTGTAACACAACGTATTATTAATTAATTCCACTGTTAGTGAAGTAATTAAAATACTGTTATTTGTTGTATTATTCCTGAAACAATGGAAATTCCAGAGTAAAAGTTGTCCCTTTGCCCTGATTTGTTTCAAAATCAATACTGCCATTGCAGTTCTCAATTATATTCTTAACAATGGCAAGCCCTAATCCCATGCCACTCGATTTGGTCGTGAAGTTAGGCATAAATAATTTGTCCCTTAATTCGTCATGTATTCCCTTTCCGTTATCCTTTATTTTTACAATAGCCTTATTACCGGTAGTAAACAGCTCCAATTCTATCTTTCCTTTCATGTTTTCAGGAATTGACTGTATAGCATTTTTCAGCAGGTTGATGAACATACGTGACAGCTGTTCCTTATCCCCGAAAACGGGCACATTTTTATTATTGTGAAAATTTGTTTTAATGGTAACATTACTTGTATTACTAAACAGGCTGACGGAATTCATAATTTTTTCAACCAGGTTTATCTTCCGGGACTTTGCTTTTGGCATCTGGGCAAAATTCGAAAATTCAGAAGCAATAGCAGATAAATTATCAATCTGTTCAATTAGATTATGCGCTACTTTTTCAATTTGGTTACCATAATTTTTGTCACCGTCCTTCCATGCCCGCAACAAATGCTGAACACTTAATTTCATTGGGGTTAAAGGGTTCTTTATTTCATGTGCTATCTGTTTGGCCATTTCACGCCAGGCGCTTTCACGTTCGGATTTTGCCAGTAATTCAACACTTACAGCAAGCTCTTTAACCATTCTGTTATATTCTGTTACCAGACTGCTTATTTCATCCTTCCTGCCGTAATGAATCTGTTCATACTTTTTACCAAGTTTTATTTCACTGAATTTCTGCTGTATCAGACTCAGAGGTTTGGTGATCTGTCCTGATATTAAAATAGCTATTGCAACCGTTAATAATATTAATAACATGAAAACATTTACTACAGCTATTGCAAGAGTTGTGATCTCTTTTTTAAGCAGGTTTTGTTTGGTAAAGTAAGGCAGGTTAAGATAAGCAAGTAACTTGTTGTCAACATTAATAAATGGCACATAAGCAGAGAGGTATCCGAGATTTCCTATTTTTTCCTTGTGAACGAATTCAGTCTGTTTCTCAGTATACATTTTTTCGAATGCGGCAGGATTCATTTTCTCTCCCTGCAATCCCCTCTCAAATATTTCCGGCCTCGAAGTGGCAAGCAGATTACCTTCAGGATCATAAAGATTTATATCAGTATAGAATACCTCGGAGAACTTGATAAGCAACTCATCAAGATTATCATATTTGTCAGCAGCCCAGTACGGGCTAAGTGTTTCAAGAAAAGCCAGTTTATGATCAAGCTCCACATAAACCGATTGTATTTTTTCACGCAGATTGTCATCGTGCTTTTTACGGTATTGCTCGATACTGAAATATATGGTACCTCCTCCGATGAGCATAAGTGAAAGAAATAAGATTGATATAATAAAAAGCTGTATTTTATTCCTGAAATTTAATTCTATCCTTTTATCAGGTTTTGAAAGGTTCACAATCAGTAGTGAAGCTGCAACAAGCAGGTAGTAAAAAACAAATACATAGGAAAAAGAAACCAGCAAATTAAAGAAACTTACTGATGGTTTGCTGAGTATTATTATATTGTCGCTATCAATATTATAGATTAAATGTGTATAACCATCAAAGTTCAGGAAATCATAGTTTTCCTTTGCCTCACCATAAACATCAGGATTTAACGCATAAAGAAAGCTCCCTGATTGGGCGATAAGGCTGTTTTTATGATACTTTGCGTATGATAATTCACTAAGGCCCGTGTTTTGCACGAATTTGTTATTCAGCAGCAATTCGGGATATCCTAATTCTTCAGATACCAGCCTGGATTCAAGCTCGATAAACAATGTAATTTCACGTATTGAATCAGGCAGCATATATTTTAACCTTCCCAGATAATTTATCCTGCCATTTAAATTATCCAGGTAATAAAATTTTGAATCAGGTAACCTTATCCCATTGTTGTTAATAATATCATCGTAGAAGTTATAACACTGAAACTGCGCTTTTTCAGGTATCTCAAAATATAAGCTGTCATAAGGACGGCAGTCAACGAACCTCATATTGTATTTATTCCAGAAGCCGGTAAAGTATTTTTTTTGAAGGTATGAATATATGTCGCCTGAACTGTAATTGTAATCAACAAGTAATTCAAGCAGCACCTTATCCGAGCTTATTTTACGGCTTATTCGTTCCAGCAGGTATTCTGCTACAGGATCATGTTCAGTAGCCAGATTTTCCACCATGATCTTCATGGAGTTATGTTCTTTTTTCCGGCCTGTAGATGATGTGAAATATATTGTATATACCGAGAATATCAATACCAGCAGCACAAGTGAGGAATAATTGTAAATGTTATCTCTTGTATATTTTAATAAAGCGACAATAAGTATTATAATGAATAAAAATATGATCGAATATATGTCTGCCCTCAGATTAATGGCATAACCCGCTAAAAGTCCGGATATCACTATTAACGCAAAAGCAATTAATAATTTTCCCGGGGAAAAGCTTTTTTTACTTTGCTGCAGAATCTTGTCGATGACAAGGATAAGGGAAGTAAAATAGAGGGCAAAGATCAGTAAACCTATAAAACTATATGTACTGAGCCCTGTTACTTTATATGCTTCATATGAAATGCTTGAATCGTAAATAAGGCTTATCAGCATATAGTATATAAAAAGAGAATATGCTGTAATTACGGCAAATAATAATATATGTAAAAAGTATGATTTAAGCTTTCTCCCGGCAAGCAGTTCTTCAGAAAAATAAAAGTTCCTGTTGAATTTTATGGCCATAAAGGCAAGCAGCAGGGCATTTAGCAACATATCACCCATAGATGCCAGCATCCTTGAGTTGGCAAACGGCAAAGGACCGAATAATTCAAGACTGTAAACTGAAGCGGGAAATTTGTACATGGCCTGAATTATCCTGAATACAAGAAATACCAGTCCGGTGATTAGCACTGCCCGGTTCCTGTCAGCGTTACCGCTGATATTTTTTATAATAACACTTATATATAATAAAATAAAAAATAAACTTATAAGGTAAAAAACCGGGGGCACAAATCTTTCTAACTCAGGGTATTTTGAGTCGTTGCTGAAAATTAAAGTAAACAGGTACCTTTTATTCCAGTCGTATATAGAATTTGAGCCGCTGATTCCCTCGGGGACTATTTCAGCTGTTGCCGGCAGCTTAAAATCATCATGAAAAGCGTTCCTCAGGAAATTATTTTCATAGGGATATTCTTTTTTAATTAAGATGAAACCGACTGTAACATACTTATTATCTTCATAGGTTTTTACGACGTAATATGAGTTCGATAGAAACACAAGGGGATTTTTATAATCGTAAGGATTGAAAATATTGCTGAATGAAATTAAATTGTCTGACCAGCTTATGAGGCTGTCGTTCCTGTAAAGAAGAAATATAATTCCATTATCTGAGAGCCGCTCATGGTCAGTAATCTGCCAGTTGCCTCTAATTTTGTCATATTCCCTGTCAAGATATGAGAACTTGCCATTTAATATCCTTTGAAATTCAATAAGGTCAGTTTTCCCGAATTTTAAACGGGGCAATAAAATACCGGAAAGAATGGCCAGGGCAAATGCAATTATTGCTATATGTAAATATTTTCCCGGTTTGATCATTTTATAACAACATATTTAAATAATTTATACAAATCTAGTATAGAAAAATTAATTAATGATGATAGGGTTCTCCTTTCAATATTGTTAATGCCCTGTATAGCTGTTCTACAAAGATCAGCCTTGCCATCTGATGTGTGAATGTCATTTTTGATAAAGACATCATCCCGCTGGCTTTAGTATATACTTCCCCGGAAAATCCCCTGTCTCCGCCTGTAAAAAAGTAAATAGCCGATAAACCCTGGTTCATTAATCTTTGAATATAGTCCGGGAATTCAGAAGAATCAAAATCCTTGCCATTTTTGTCAAGTAATATGGAATAATCTGATCTTTCAATAAATTTAATAATGCTTTTACCTTCGGTTTCCTTAATATTATCAGGTGATAAGCCTTTTTTCCTCTTTGATTCGGGAATATCATAAATCTCAAAAGGTACATATCTGTTTATCCTTTTTTCATAAAGTGATATACCCTCTTTTAAAAAGTTTATATTTGTTTTGCCGGTATTAATTAAATAGATTTTCATTGTAAATCGAAATAGATATGATATTTTTATATTATGTAAATTAATGATTTTAAAATCAAATAAGTTACAAACATAATCCAATAATCAATGAAAATAATGAAACTATTTATGCCAGTGCTTCTTATCCAATTTCTGTTAACAGGCATTAATGCAAATTCTTTATATACCGAGATACCCGAAGCAATAATAACTGCCATAAAAGAAGGCAATGCAGGTGAACTGGCAAAATATTTCAGTGACAATATTGAGCTTGCATTATCAGATAAAGATGATATATATAGCAGGAACCAGGCAAAACTTATTATTGAAGATTTTTTTACCAGCCATCCTCCGCGGGGATTTAATATTTTGCACAAGGGAGGAAAAGAAACTTCAAGATATGCTATTGGCAACCTGCTGACCTCTCATGGAGAGTACAGGGTAACTATCTTAATAAAAATAAAGGATGACCTGACGTATATTAATCAGCTACGTATTGAGAAAGAAAATGGAGAATGATTATTTAGAGGATTTTCTTGATAATGCAATATCCGAAGATGTTGGAGATGGTGACCATACTTCCATGGCCTGCATACCTGAAAATACGATCGGGAAATTAAAACTGGTTGTTAAGGACAAGGGCATTCTTGCTGGCGTAAAGTTAGCAGAAATGGTATTCAGGAAGCTGGATACGGAAATTAATTTCAGGAGATTAATAAATGACGGGGATAAGATAAAACCCGGGGATATTGTTTTTGTTGTTGAGGGTGATGCTGTTGCACTGCTTAAGTCAGAAAGGCTGGTGTTGAATATTATGCAGCGTATGAGCGGGATTGCTACCAGGACAAATAAATACGTCAGGGAGATATCGGGGTTTGATACAAAGATCCTTGATACAAGGAAAACGACACCGGGGATGCGTATGCTTGAAAAGGAAGCTGTGAAAACAGGAGGAGGAGAGAATCACAGAACAGGACTATATGATATGATACTGATAAAGGACAACCACATAGATTTTGCCGGGGGAATAGAAAAAGCCATAGCCGGGACAGTTGAATATTTAAAAAAATTAAAAAAGAAGCTGAAGATTGAGATTGAGGCCAGGAGCATAAATGACGTTAACAAGATTTTACAATCAGGCAATATTGACAGGATCCTGCTTGATAACTTTTCTGTGAAGGATACAAAAGAAGCTGTTGATCTTATTAAAGGGCTCTATGAAACAGAAGCTTCCGGTAATATAACTCTGAAGAACGTCAGGGACTATGCCGCCACCGGCGTGGATTACATATCTGTAGGGGATCTGACACATCAGATCAAAAGCCTTGATATGAGCCTTAAGGCTATTATTTAAGAGGGACAGCATCCTTGAAATAGGGACAGCTCCCTCCTCTTTTTTCGTCCTTGAGAGGAGGAACGACAAGACAATCTCATAATATAGAGCCATTCAGCAACTCAACAATAGAGCAATTCAGCA
>CAZBUF010000482.1:0-4297 GCA_964495025.1 uncultured Bacteroidales bacterium
ATGTATTTATAATACGGATACGATCATTGATGAACCTACACCAGCCGGTATTGCCGCTTTACTTCTGGAATATGGGGATTACCATATCAGGTGTAATGGTGAGAGCAACGGTCAGATGTTAATTAAAAATCCGGGAGGATACTGGCTGGATTTTGAAATTATAAAATTGGATAACGGGTTTGACACCACAATCTATACTAATGAAACTAACATACTGATTGACAGCTTATCAGCCGGAGAATATTCTATAACTCATACCAATGACGATGGATGTACAGGTAATCTAAGAAAAACACTCAAAGAGCCTGCTGAGTTAATTCTGAATGAATTTACAGTTAAAGAATACCCCATAGGAGGGTATAATATTAGTTGCTATGGCGAGACGGACGGATTTATTACCCTGGACAGTATTTCAGGCGGGCATGGCACGTATTTATATAAATGGTGGAATACTGCAGATACTATGCCAGATACAACACCCGGACTTTATAGTCTTCCTGCTGATACTTACTATGTGGAAATAAAGGATTTAGAAGGCTGTCAAATTAATGATAGTTTCAGTCTGGCTGAACCTGACATGATAGACATTTCAACGCAGGTTTCACTTGCCAACGATAGTGTAAATAACATATCATGCTACGGTGATGCTTCAGGATATATAATACTATCGGTAACAGGAGGCGATACATCAACTTTTCCATATACATATGAATGGGCACATGGGGCAACAACAAGGATATTAACCGAAATTACCGAAGGGACCTATAATGTCACAGTTACTGACGGGATAAGTTGTATTGAAACAGAAGAAGTTATTCTGACCGAACCGCCGGAGCTGTTAATTTATCCTGACTCTGTGACTCTTTCGGATTTTAACGGTTATGAGATAACATGTTATGATAGTTTAGACGGGTTTATTGAAATAAGTCCGGCCGGAGGTGTGCCGGGTTATCATTATATATGGGAAAAAGACGGCAGTAATTTCGGTAGTGATATGCCCCTGATAAACGGACTTGGATCAGGAGTATACAGCCTGACAGTTAAGGATACCAATAATTGTCAGGTGACCTGGACAGATACCCTGGAATCACCTGCGGCACTTGAATTGATTGTTTATGCACGCAATATCGATTGCTCCCGTGAATTCCTGGGAAGTGCCCTGGTTGACGTTGCCGGGGGTGTTGGTGAAATATCATACCTGTGGTCAAACTACCAGGTTACGGACAGTATTTCGGATCTTGAAACCGGTATATACACAATTACAGTTTCGGATGACAATGGCTGTGTTACCTATGGCATGGCAGAGATCGAACAGGACCCGATGTTGATAATAGATTTTGATATTTTACGGGAAATTTCCTGTTATGACGGTTCGGATGGTGTAATTGAAGCAAATGTTTCAGCAGGGCTTGAACCCTATTATTATACCTGGAGTGATGAAAATTCCACTACTACTGAAATAGTTGAAAATATCAGGGCCGGTAACTATAAAGTAACGGTAATTGATGATAAAAACTGCAGGGGCATTGACTCTGTTGATATAACGCAACCTGAGAAGATATCTGCGAATCTCTTTGTTGATTCGATATCATGCTATAATTATAGTGATGGCGAAGTAACAATATATGGGATTAATGGCACTGAACCTTATACCTATTTATGGAATGGCGGAATAATCGAAGGTAATACGGTTAGCGGGCTAAATGCTGACATACAATATGTGCTTGAAGTATATGACGCGAAAGAATGCTATTCAGATACGATTAGTATTGTACTGTCTCAACCATATATTCTTGAGATTGAGCAGGACACATCCAATACTGTAAGTCCTTTCTGTTCTGATGATTATGATGGAACACTGACAATAGAAGTAAAAGGAGGGACCGGCCCCTATACTTATAACTGGGTGGGTTATGAATCGCAGCATGCATCAACTTTAAGTGGGATTAAAGAAGGATATTACCATGTAGAGATTGTTGATGCCAATAACTGTATTTTTGATACAACCATATTCCTGCAGGCTGAAAATATTACCTGCCTTGATATTCCCAATGTTTTCACACCAAATGATATTCCTGATAACAGAAATGATTATTGGGATATCAGGTACCATGGAGAGGACGGCAAGAATTTGAATGAGATATATCATGATGCAGGAATAACGGTTTATAACCGTTATGGCAGGATAGTATTCGAATGCAGGGGAGGAACATGTCCTGACAGATGGGACGGCAGATATAAAGGCAAAAAACTCCCTGTTGATTCCTACTATTATGTCATTGAATTAAACAATGGTTCAGGAAAGATTTACAAAGGAACAGTTACAATTATCTATTAAATGAAATATTTTTGTATATTTATCTAAATATGAATATATTATAAGTGTACTTTTTCTCTTCTTATTATTTCAACCCCATTTATGAAACCTGATAACATTTATTGTTTCTTTACGTATTATATGTAATTTAGCCCATTTCTTAAAAATTAACCGGTTTATGCTCTTCCTTAGGGGGATGAAAGAAATAATTAAAAAAATATTATTTATTATCCTGTTATTGGATTGTTCAGTAATAATGGCTCAACAAGTACCGCGTTTCAGCCAGTATATCATGAATGAGTTTCTTATAAATCCTGCAGTTGCCGGCTATGACGGACGCTCATCAATAAATCTCGCTGCCCGTAAAGAGTTATTGGGTTTTGATGAAAATACTCCTGAAACATATTCATTCACTGCACAAGCAAGAATACTGAAAACGGCATTTGATATAAGATCATCACTTTTCGGAAAGACCTCATTCAAACCAGCTTCCAAGGGTAGAGTTGGCGTAGGTATAGGATTTTTAAATGATATTAATAATGCCATACATAAAACGGGATTTCAGTTTACTTATGCATATCATATCTTTATTCAAAATTCACAGCTTTCTTTTGGTTTATCCGGCACGATTTTTCAATTCAGGATAAGTGACGATGATTTTCAATATAAGGATCCGAATGATGCAGTAATTGACGGACTAACAAAAGGAGTGATTATTCCTGATGCAAATTTTGGGGTGAACTATATGAAACAAAATTTTCATGTCGGGTTCTCAGCATGCCAGTTATTTAAATCTTTTTTTCAGTTGGGGAACTACGCAAATTTCAATGATAATAATACCACTCCCTTTAACAGGAACTATTATTTAATGGGGTCATACAGGTATACATTCTTCGGAAAACCAAAATGGGAAATAGAACCTTCATCTGTGATAAGTGTAAATAACGTAAGTTTTATAAAGAAAGAACTGGATTTGAGGTATTCAGCTGACTTGACAATGAGCGTGTTATATAACAGGGAGTATTGGGCAGGTTTATCTTTCAGGACATCAGATCAGTTATTATTAAATAATAAAGAAATAATATTGCTGCTTGGCATAAGGATAAATAAATATTATATCGGTTATTCGTTTGATTATGGATTGAGCAGCCTGTCAAAATATACTGTCGGATCACATGAAATTACACTTTCAGCCAAATTTGGTGACAGTGTCAGGCGATACCGGTGGCTGGAAAGGTATTAATTATTGACCCGTCTTTTCCTTTTCTCCCCTCACTTCATAAATGACAGAACCAATGATCAGTAAGATCAATAATAATGAGGATACAAGTGATATTTTTTCACCGGCATAATAGCTCTCAGGTTTGAATTTAAATTCTATCTCGTGGTTTCCTGCAGGGATCCTCATTCCCCGCAAAACATAATTAACACGGAAATGAGGGGTTAATTTCCCGTCAACATAAGCATTCCAGCCCTTATCGTAATATATTTCAGAGAACACTGCCAGTTGTTCATTTTTTGCTTCGGATATATATTTAAGCCTGTTAGGGCTGTATGCGATAAGATTAATATGTGAATCCGTATCTCTATCAAGCTTTAATCCTGTAAGCAAATTTTCAAATTTTATGTCCACTACTGCTTCATCAGCAGGAATAAAACGAGCCAGGGCTTCAATCTCCTCATTGGCATTTTCCACCATTTTAAATCTGCTTACAAACCATGCATTTCCCAGTTCATAGTTGTTTACCAGTGGCGGGGCTTCGGGATTAATAATTATATATCGTGTGTTAAGCATATTAAGAACAGCCTGACCTGACAATATTGAATCGACCTTTTGTGGAGTCATCCCTTCCCTGAATTCTCTTATCATCATATTGAGATCCATATACAGACGATAGTCAAAAAGCTCCTGGTACCTTCTCATTTTTGCGCCAGAGTATCCACCCAGAGAATTATGAAAATAGCTTGTTCGCGAATCCA
>CAZBUF010000483.1:0-2249 GCA_964495025.1 uncultured Bacteroidales bacterium
TTGATTATAAGTCTGTCGATCGAATCGCGGTGAGAAACTCTTACAATATCCTGTTCAATAATTGGGCCGGCATCAAGCTCGGCTGTAACATAATGACTTGTTGCGCCGATAATTTTCACTCCTCTCGTGTAGGCTGAATGATAAGGTTTTGCCCCTGGAAATGCAGGCAGGAAGGAGTGATGGATATTTATAATCCTGTTGGGATATTCATTGATCATCTTCGCGGTTATAATTTGCATATACCTTGCCAGCACAATAAAATCTATGCCTGTTCTTTTTACCAGTTCAATTTCTTTTTCTTCCTGCTCAGCCTTGTTCTCTCCTGTAACGGGAAAAACATGAAATGGTACTGAAAACTGTTTTGCCACATTTTCCAGATCATGGTGGTTGCTGATAATAAGAGGTACTTCAACATCCCATTCACCGGTCTGCACCCTTGACATTATATCGTACAGGCAATGCGACATTCTGGATACAAATATTGCCATACGTGGCTTCTGATGAGGGAAGTACAGATGAAATCTCATGTTGTATCTGGCAGCGATCTGTGTGCCGAAAAAATCGGTGATCTTTTCCGCAGGGATTAAAAAATTATCCAGCTCCCATTCAATACGCATAAAAAATATCTTTTCCTGGTGATCAACATACTGATCCAGGTAAATGATATTTCCGTTATTATTATCGAGGAATTCTGTAACTTTTGCTACAATACCCTGCTGATCAGGACAATGCATAAGCAAGATCGCTGAATTCACACCCGAATTATTTTCAGCCATTATATTAATCCTTTTGTTGTAGGTATCTGCAGATCCCCGGCATCACGTTTAACAGCCATTCTTATAGCCCTGGCAAAAGCTTTGAATATTGCTTCAATTTTATGATGTTCATTATTTCCTTCAGCTTTAATATTCAGATTACATTTAGCATTGTCAGAAAACGATTTGAAAAAATGAAAGAACATTTCTGTTGGCAGGTCTCCTACTTTTTCTCTTGTAAATTCCGCATCCCATTCTATCCAGTTTCTTCCTGAAAAATCAATTGCTACCTGCGCAAGGGCGTCATCCATAGGCAGTACAAAACCATACCTTTCAATCCCCCTTTTATCACCCAGTGCCTTGTTCATTGCTTCTCCCAGTCCAATAGCCGTATCTTCAACAGTATGATGCTCATCAACCTCAAGATCACCTTTTACCTTTATATTCAAATCAATACCAGCATGCTTAGGTATCTGTCCGAGAATATGATTAAAAAATTCCAATCCTGTGTCAATCTCTGACATACCGGACCCATCCAGATTAAGTTCAATATTTACGTCTGTTTCACCTGTCTTTCTTTGAATCTTAACATTACGGCATCCCAGCGCAAGTATTTCATATATCTTATCCCAGTCATTTGTAATTTGTACACAATGATCCGCAAGTCCGTTTTTTATAAGATCAGCCTTTTTTATCTTTTCAGAAAACAATATTCCTTTTGCCCCGATGTTTTTTGCCAGTTCTATATCTGTCAGCCTGTCACCTATGACATAAGAGTTCGCCAGGTTATATCTGCCATCAGTATATTTTTTCAGCAAACCGGTTCCGGGCTTTCTTGTAGAAGCATTTTCACGGGGGAAGGTCTTATCTATAATTATATCGTCAAAAACTATACCTTCGTTATTAAATGTTTTTATCATCCTTTCCTGTACTGCCCTGAACGATTTTTCCGGAAATGAATCCGTACCAAGGCCATCCTGATTGGTAACAATTACCAGTTCATAATCCAGGTTTTGTTTAATTAAAAACAGGTTTCTGATTACTTTTGGTATATATTCAAGCTTTTCCAGCGAATCGACCTGTTCGTCATCCGGTTCTTTGATTAAAGTCCCGTCCCTGTCTATGAATAATGCTTTTTTCATCCGTTTGGAGTTCATGTTTGTTTCATAATGTATTATGTATATTCTTTTAAGGAATTTATAAGTAACAGGTTTTCTTCTTTCGTTCCCACTGTAATTCTAAGGCACCCTTCACATAAACTGACATTTGACCTGTCCCTTATTATTATCTTTTTACCGGTAAGATAATTATATATCTTTCTGACATCATTAACCTTAACCAGTAAAAAGTTTGCATCTGAAGGGTAAACTTTAATGATAAAAGGGAGCCTGTGAAGCTCCTTAACCAGATGGTCTTTGGTCCTCAGTATGTCTGTTATCCAGGTATTCCTTGGTGTATCACCCTTTAATGTTTCATTGGCTTTTTCCAGAGTAA
>CAZBUF010000484.1:0-2979 GCA_964495025.1 uncultured Bacteroidales bacterium
AGCTATTTCTACGGAAATATCATTCTTTATTCTTTGCACATCCTGTTGGCTGCTGAGGAAGCTGAATTTGTTTTCCTTTATTGTATTGTATATCTGGAACCCGTTGAAAAGATTAACAGATGAGCTGGCATAGAACCTGTCAGATGAAGTATTATCAGTAATATAATCATTTGTATACGGATCGACGGCCCTGCCGTAGTTCAGATTTTTTGATGCTCCGAGATTTAAGTCGGGAAGGACATTATATTTTGACTGTTTATAGTTGGCTTCTGATATGTTTGCGTTCAGCTCCTGCCTTTTAATTTGCAGGTTATTCTGGTGTGCATAAATAATGCATTCCTCCAATGCCCATTTTTTTTGCGCATTAACGCTGTTAAGAAATATTATACTTACACAGGCTATTAATGTAATTACTCGTTTCATATATAGATATTTTAAGGATTTATTAATTACTTGTTTAGTCAAATAACTTAATTGATTTTTATTTATTGTAAGATATTAAATTTATTATATCATGTTTTTTTCTTTCGATAAAGAACATGTATATGCCGCGAATCTTCAGAAGGGTTATAAATCTGAACCAGTTCCCACTCTTTGTTATAACTCTCAATATGCTTTCTTAAATCATGGATCCTGACGGATGATAATGACTGAATATCATTATAGTCCTGAAGATTTTTATCAGTTTCCCACGGAAATGATTCAACCCTGTAGCTGTATTTCATTCTTCTTCCTCTGACACTAACAACAACCTCGGCAATTTCATCCTCAGTAATATCGGGAATAGGAACGCAAATTTCTTTCATCCGTTTAAAATTTTTAACTAACTCAAATAAATTATTTAAAAATATGAGAACTTTTTATAAACCATATTTAATATTTTCAGTTACGATATGTCCGTCAAAGAGATGTATTATTCTGTTTGCCCTCTCGGCATTTGCCGCTGAATGTGTGACCATTATTATTGTTGTCCCTTCGTTGTTCAATTCTTCGAGGATCTTCATCACTTCATCGCCATTTTTAGAATCAAGGTTTCCTGTTGGTTCATCAGCAAGGATTAATTTAGGGTTGGCAACTACGGCACGTGCAACCGCAACCCTTTGCTGCTGTCCTCCTGAAAGCTGCTGAGGGAAATGGTTTTTCCTGTGAAAGATTTGCATACGTTCAAGAATTTCATTTACCCTGTCCTTTCGTTCAGATCTTTTCATTTTCATGTATAACAAAGGAAGCTCAACATTCTCGTATACATTAAGCTCATCAATAAGGTTAAAACTCTGAAAAACGAAACCTATATTTCCTTTACGAATATTGGTCCGCTGCCGTTCCTTGTATCCCGACACTTCTTCGTCATTGAAATAATATTTTCCTTTTGTGGGATTATCAAGCAAACCCAGAATATTCAATAAAGTGGATTTACCACAGCCTGACGGGCCCATTACAGCTACAAATTCCTTGCTTTCAATAGAAAAGTTAACCTTGTTAAGTGCAGTTGTTTCAACTTCGTCAGTGCGAAAAAGCTTCATCAGGTCTACTGTTTTAAGCATAGTATTCATTTTTATATATATTATGTTGTTATTTTTTGTGTTTTAAAATAAGCTTATCATTGTCGCCAAAGTTATCATAACCGGAGACAATCACTTTCTCACCTTTAACAAGGCCGTCAAGCACTTCATAATACCTGGGATTTTGCCTGCCGATCCTTATATCTCTCCTTACAGCAAGATTATTGCTCTCATCTACAACAAATACCCATTGTCCTCCGGTTGACTGGTAAAACCCCCCCTTCTGAATAAGTAATGCATCCTGTGATTCTCCCAGCTCCAGCCTTATGCGTGCTGTTTGTCCTATTCTTATCTGTTTGGGGATATTACTTGTAAATTCCATATCAACCGCAAATATACCGTTCCTGACTTCAGGATACACTTTAGTGATAACCAGCTTATGTATACCTTTGGCAAATTCAAATTCACCTGTAAGATTTCTCATGATCCTTGCTATGTAATGCTCATCAATTTCAACACGCATCTTATATGATTCAAGTATATTGACTATGCCAATGCGGGTACCGTATGTTATTACCTCACCAATTTCAGGATTCAGCTGCGCCAGTTCCCCGTCAACAGGAGCCCTGATCTTCAGATTTTCAAGCCTCTCTCTTGCAAGTACCAGGTTTTTCTGCATTCTATCTATTGATTGTTCGTCTGAAGCCAGTCTTGTTTTTATATATATTGAATCCTGAATATACTTCTGCCTGAGCAAATCCAGCCGCTGCCGGGCAAGTTCATACTGTTCCCCTGAGTATTTGAATTCTTCATCTGATATATGATTGTTTTCAAAAAGCTTTTTGTTATAATTATATGTTCTTTCAAGCTTTTTTAATTCATACTTCAGTTCCAGTATCCTGGTTTTGGAATTCAGCTTTTGATTATCTAGATTCAGGCTTGTGGTTTTCAAATCATTTATCGCCCTTGAAACCATAGCTTCATTGCTCGAAATATCCAGCATCAGGTTGCTATTGCTGAGTGTGATAATAACATCTCCCTTTTTAACAAGACTGCCTTCTTCAATAAGGATATCCTCAACCCTTCCGCCTTCAATGGCATCAAGATAAATTATCCTTATCGGCTCAACAGTACCATTAACGGAAATATAATCCTGGTACTTATCAAATATTACCTCACTTATTGTTATTTTTTCAGCATCAACATTTAGCTTTGAGCTTTTATCTCCGAAAATGATCTTGACGAAAGCAGCCAGCAACAATATTGAGCCGATACCCAGCCAAATGTATTTTTTACTAATACCTCTTTTTTCTATTTTTCTGTCCATTCCTGTCATACGTGGAAATTTTGTTATTATTCGATATAATCAATACAGTTTTATCATTAACTGTGCCAAAGTGCATAACTAATTAATAACTTGTAATTTAGACGATTAATCCTGATTGTTATTTAACCCGATATGTTCGAATTTGTGACA
>CAZBUF010000485.1:0-3994 GCA_964495025.1 uncultured Bacteroidales bacterium
ACAGTGAGTATTTGTGTGTTTTGACTTTTAAGAACTTCCTTAACCTGTGACACATATTCATTCTCCTTTATTGCGGCTTCGTCATTCACATTACATACATATATTACCGGCTTAATCGTAAGGAGGAATAAATCATCTATATATTTTTTGTCCGCTTCGTTTATTTTAAGATCTCTGACGTTTTGAAATGAATCCAGATGAGTTTTAACATTATTAAGTGCTTCAATTACATGACTTGCTTCTTTATCTCCTGACTTAGCTGCTTTCTCATAATACTGTATTTTTTTTTGTACTGATTCCAGGTCTTTCAGCTGCAATTCAAAATCAATGGTCTCAATATCCCTTGCCGGATCCACAGAACCGTCAACATGAGGCAGTTTAGGATCATCGAAGCAGCGCAGTACATGGATCAGGGCATCGGTATTTCTAAGATCGCCCAGGAATTTATTGCCAACACCATCACCCTTGCTCGAACCTTTTATTAAGCCGGGGATATCTACTATTTCTACAGAAGCCATCGTGACTTTGTCAGTCGGCTCCAGTTTTTCGAGTTCATGTAACCGGGGATCCGGGACGTTTACCATGCTGACATTTGATTTGTTTGAGCTGAAGGCATAGCTGGTTGTTTCTTCTTTAATATTTGACATACAGTTGAATATAGTGGTTTTTCCCACATTTGTAATGCCAATTATACCACATTGCAGAGCCATAATATTTTTGATTTTAACTGTTCGGTACAAAAATACATTTTAATAGCTAATAATAGATTATTTGAATTACAATACGGAAATTTAAGTGCACTATAAACCCATATCACTTTTCCATGATTTAAGATTAACGAGAAAGTGAATAAATTTTTATCTTTGCAGCTATTGCAAATAAATATCAAAAAAATATTATTCAGTTATGATCAATAAAGACATAATAAACAGGGCAGCAGACAATATTCGTATACTTTCGGCAGCAATGGTTGAAAAGGCAAAATCAGGCCATCCCGGGGGCGCTATGGGTGGAGCTGATTATATAAATATTCTTTATTCCGAATTTTTAAACTGGGATCCGTATGATATGGAATGGAAAAACAGGGACAGGTTCTTCCTTGACCCGGGGCATATGTCGCCGATGTTATATTCGATACTGGCAATTACAAAGAATTATTCACCCGGAGAACTTGAGGAATTTCGCCAGTGGGGCAGCCCCACGCCGGGGCACCCTGAATTGGAGGTTAAGAGAGGTATTGAAAATACGTCCGGGCCTCTTGGACAGGGGCATGCAATGGCTATAGGTGCTGCAATTGCCGAAAGATTCCTGGCTGCCCGCTTTGGAGAATGGATGGCACATAAAACATATACATATATCTCAGATGGTGGTGTCCAGGAAGAAATTTCCCAGGCAGCGGGACGAATAGCAGGATATTTAGGCCTGAATAACTTAATTATGTTTTATGATTCAAATGATATTCAGTTATCAACCCAAACAAATGTTGTTACTGATGAGAATACAGCAAAGAAGTATGAAGCATGGGCATGGAATGTAATTTCAATTGATGGAAATAATCAGGATCAGATAAGAAAGGCACTTAAAGAAGCAAATGAAGAAAAGAAAAGACCTACGCTTATAATCGGTAAAACAATAATGGGTAAGGGAGCTGTCACTGAGGATGGCCAAAACTTTGAAAGGCAGACATCAACTCATGGCATGCCATTATCGGGTGCCGGAGGCTCTTTTAAGAAAACAATTGAAAACCTGGGCGGGGACCCGGATAAGCCTTTTGTTATATTTCCTGAAGTTGAAGATTATTACAGGGAGGTATTAAAGAAAAAGGCAGAATATGCAAAACATAAAAAAGAGGAGGAAGCAGGCTGGGCACAAAAGAATCCTGAATTAGCAAAGAAGCTTGCTTTTTTCCTGTCAGGAAGGGCTCCTGAAATTGATTACTCTGATATAGCTCAGAAAGATAATATTGCTACAAGGGCTGCATCATCGGCAGTACTGGGATATTTGGCACAAAATGTCGGAAACATGATAGTTGCCTCGGCGGATTTATCAAATAGTGATAAAACAGATGGTTTCCTGAAATATACAAAGGTATTCAGCAAAGGTGATTTCTCAGGTGCGTTTTTTCAGGCCGGCGTATCTGAATTAACCATGGCTGCCATAGCTAATGGCATGGCACTGCATGGAGGTGTTATTCCTGCATGCGGAACATTTCTGGTATTTTCCGATTATATGAAACCGGCACTCAGGTTAGCAGCATTAATGGGATTGCCGGTGAAATATATATGGACACATGATGCTTTCAGGGTTGGAGAAGACGGGCCCACTCATCAGCCGATAGAACAGGAAGCACAACTAAGACTGCTGGAACAACTGAAAAACCATTCCGGAGAAAATAGTATGCTTGTATTAAGACCTGCCGATGCCCACGAAACAACGATTTCCTGGAAGATGGCACTTGAAAATACAAGTACTCCTTCCGCACTGCTTTTATCAAGACAAAATATTACAAATCTTCCTGCTGTAGGCAGGGAAAATCGTTTCAAAGCTGCAATGGCTGCGCAAAAAGGAGCTTATATAGTTAGTGAAGCCGGAGGCAAACCTGATATAGTGCTTGTAGCAAATGGTTCTGAAGTATCTACGCTGGTGGAAGGGGCAGAAAAGCTTAAAGCTGATAAAGGGCTGAAAATACAGATTGTCTCAGCACCCTCAGAAGGATTGTTCAGAAAGCAGGATAAATCATACCAGGATAAAGTGTTGCCTCCGGACATACCAACACTTGGACTTACAGCAGGACTGCCAATTACTCTTAAAGGACTGGCGGGCGCTAAGGGTAAAGTTATAGGACTGGAACATTTTGGCTATTCGGCACCCTATAAAGTGCTTGATGAGAAGTTTGGCTTTACTCCTGAAAATGTTTACAAACAAGTGGAAAAATATCTTGGTGAATATCATAATTAGCTGATAATAATAAAATTGTTTAAAAAAAACCGCTGGCTATTCAAATTCTGCATGCTTTTTTATGGATAAAATTTATTCGGGGTATGTATCGTTCTGTTATCTGTTTGAACAATTAATTAAGTGATATTAATTATTATGAGGTTACCAAATATACCACTGCAAAATGTCAGTTAAAAAAGTATATAGAGGCATCCTGTTTTTAATCATTATTCCCCTGATAGTGGCAGGAAGTTTATCCGGACAGGCCCCGTTGAAATATGAACCGCCGGAAACAAGAATACTGTTCATTTTTGATGCTTCTCAGAGTATGAACGGATATTGGGAAAAGAACCGTAAAATTGTTATAGCACGAAGAACACTTATTAGTATTATTGACAGCCTGGAGTACCTGGATAATGTATCAATGGCATTGCGCTTATACGGGCATCAAAGTCCGGTGCCTCCTCAAAATTGCAATGATACACGCCTTGAAGTACCTTTTGGTAAAAATAATGCCCCCAAAATAAGACAGGAATTACGATATGTCGTGCCAAAAGGAACAACTCCCATAGCCCACTCACTTGAGCTAGGCGCCAAAGATTTTCCATCTGATTGTGATAACTGCAGGAATATAATCATCCTGATAACAGACGGCATTGAGGCCTGTGACGGTGATCCCTGCGCTGTATCATATGAACTGCAGAAAAGCGGTATAGTATTGAAACCATTTGTTATTGGCATTGGTATCGATGAGGGATTTAAAGAAACATTCGACTGTATCGGGCGTTATTACAACGCGGCAAATGAAGAACAGTTTGACGAGGTTATGGAAACCGTTATCTCACAAGCTTTAAATGCTACAACTGCCCAGGTAAATTTGCTTGATATTAACGGCAATCCTACTGAAACAAATGTAAATATGACATTCCATGATGCATTCTCAGGCAAGATAATATATAACTTTATACATACTATCAATCACAGGGGTAAGCCCGATACTCTTATTCTCGATCACCTGCTGACATATAAATTAAAAGTTCATACCATACCGCCCGTT
>CAZBUF010000486.1:0-2489 GCA_964495025.1 uncultured Bacteroidales bacterium
TACAAAGGAGGCTCATGGAGAGACAGGGCATACTGGTTAACACCGGGAGCAAGAAGATTCCTGGATGAAAGTTCATCAAGGGATGATCTGGGATTCAGGTGTGCTATGTCACGCGTTGGTAGTCCGGCAGGATTCTAAATATTATCTGTAATAAAAATATTGATTTAAAACCTCATTAGAAATAATGAGGTTTTTTCTTTTTTAACATTTTATTGGAAGATTGTGGATATTCGTAAATTATATGAGCTGTATCAGAATTATCCTGA
This sequence comes from uncultured Bacteroidales bacterium, assembly GCA_964495025.1. GTDB lineage: Bacteria > Bacteroidota > Bacteroidia > Bacteroidales > UBA10428. The sequence continues at coordinate 267 of CAZBUF010000486.1, forward strand.
AATCTCTACTGATTCACGGTGTATTAAAGAAAACTCAATATTCTTCGCGCTCAAAGGAAAGAACTTTGATGGTAATAAATTTGCCGAAAGTGCCATAGAAAATAAAGCAGCGTATGCAGTTATTGACAAATCTTACTCAAAGGCCAACAACAGATTCATTGTAGTTGAAGACTCATTAAGCACACTTCAGAAACTTGCCAACTATCACAGGAAAAAATGCGGATTTAAAATTCTGGCTGTCACAGGATCAAATGGTAAGACCACAACAAAGGAATTAATATATCATATATTAAATAAAAATTATAAGGTATATGCTACAAAAGGCAATCTTAATAACCATATAGGAGTGCCTTTAACAATTCTCTCCATGGCAGCTTATATTGATATTGGTATTATTGAAATGGGTGCAAATCACCCTGATGAGATAATGCAGTTGTGTGAAATAGCAGAACCCGATTTCGGATTAATAACAAATATTGGAAAGGCCCATTTAGAGGGTTTCGGGAGTATTGAGGGCGTGAAAAAAGCAAAAGCGGAATTGTTCACTTTTTTAAAGAAGAACAAGGGCACAATTCTGGGTAATGTTAATGATGTAAATGTAAAAGATATCATACCAAAAGATTACAGGAATATCCTGTTATACGGGGATGAGAAAAGCGGGTATTGGGCGCGTTGCCTGTCGTCTGATCCTTATTTGAAGTTTATTCTTTTCCTGGCTGGCGATGACAGGGGACTTGAAATAAAAACAAAACTTTTTGGCAGATATAACATGGAAAATGCCATTGCTTCGGCAACATTTGCATCTTTGTTGAAAATGGATAAAGAAACCATAAAACATGCGCTGGAAGAATATAATCCTGAAAATAACAGGTCACAAATACTGGAAACAGGAAAGAATAAAATATTCCTTGACGCATATAATGCTAATCCAACAAGCATGAAGGCTGCAATAGAAGATTTTATTGAAGTAAATGAAGAAAACAAATATTATATCCTTGGTGAGATGCGCGAGGTTGGAACCAATGCGGATGTTGAACATGAGAATGTTTTAAGATTAATTAAAGAAAGGGATATTTTAAATGTTATTTGCGTTGGTAAGGCATTTCAAAAACCTGCAGGTAAATTTGGATATAAATTCTTCAATGATATCCACGAACTGGCTAAAATATTGAAAACAGGGAGTATAAAGAATGCCAGTATATTAATCAAGGGATCCAGGGCTAACCAGCTTGAAAAGCTGGTTCAATATCTATAAGTGTTATTTGAACCCTGATCAGGATCTTCCCCGGTATGCCAGGGAATTCAGAATAGTACTTTTATCCAGTAATTCATCAACTGTGTTAAGCAGCTGAAACATGTCAATATGCCTGTAGATTAATGTATCACAACCTGCTTCAATGCATTCGCTTTCGGCATCTGTTGAATCCTGGCTTGTTATTGCAATTACCGGGATATATGGACTGTATCGCTTTATTTCCGAAATGCTTTTGTAAATTCTGTTTCCACAGGTATTAATGTTTATAATAATTATATCAATCCTGCTATCTGAGATCAAATATTCACTGGCTTGTTTCAATGAAATAGCTCTTATTATTTTGATATTTGTATCTGACAGGATTTCTTTAAGTAAAAGAAAACTAGCGTAATCATCTTCAATTATCAATAATTTCTTATTCTTCCAGTTATAATTCATATTACCATAATTGTTAGTTAATAAATTGAGATCAATATATTTGTTTTTTAAATCCACCTGAGGACAGTATGACGTTAATACTAATAAAGTACTATTGAGTTTAATTCCGTTTATGCGCAAAAAGTAACCCTTAGGAAGAAAATATTTTGATCGCAGTTTACAGTTTATTAATATCGGTGCTGAACGGACCTTTTTTATATTACTTTAATGCTTAATGGCTTGCTGTTTCCGGCCGGTAACAGGTTCCCGGCTAAAGTCTCAAAAAACTTACACAATCTATACTTGCAGAAAATGCTGATATATAAAAATTTATATCATCAATAAAAAATATTGAGTTAAAAATACTATTTTTAAAAGTTTTGTCAAATTTATATTTATTGCCCCGGGTAAATAAATATATCCTTTATGAATAAAATTTCATTTATAATCCTGATTATATCATCTTGCTTTGCAGCCTCAAGCCAGGATTTTATATGGGATGCCGGTTTTCATGGTTTTTTCGATAACAGGGAATATTTTAATGATTTTAC
>CAZBUF010000487.1:0-4618 GCA_964495025.1 uncultured Bacteroidales bacterium
CTTCTTAAATAGTTCAAACTCGTCGAATACTTCATTTAAAATATTATTTAAGTTGAATTCCGTTATGTTTATCTTTAGCTGGTTTGATTCAATTAATGAAATATCAAGAATATCATCAATAAGCTTCAGCAACTGCTGCCCGTTCTTTTCTATGATCTCAATATATCTTTTCCTTTTGCTGTCCGGCAGATTATCTTTCTTTAATAAAAAACTAAACCCGAGGATACCATTTAACGGTGTACGGATCTCATGCGATGTATTTGTAAGGAATGCCGTTTTAAGGCGGCCGGATTCTTCAGCCTTCTCTTTGGCAATAGTAAGATTTCTTTCATATAACTTAAGTTCAGAAATATCCGAATCAATAGCAATCAGCTTATTAACCTTACCTTGTTCAGCTATATACGGTGTAATTGTAGTCTGAAGCCAAATTTCCCTTTTCTTCCTTGTTTTTACCTTGTTTTCAAAAAATACCGGTTGTGTGTTCTCAATAGAAAAATCTACCAGCTTTTTAATATTTTTATAATTTAATATATCCTTAATATTGTACTTCCCGCTTTGCGTCAATTCATCAAGAGTAACATCATATATCCTTTCAAATCCTGAATTGCACCATTCAATATTACCATTACTGTCATATATTGCTACACTGTTATCTGTTTCGCTTGCTATAATTGAAAGTTTTTCAAGTTCAGCATTTATTTTCAATAGCTGATTTTTCTGATATTGTATTTTTTCATAGCTTTCCTGAATAGTCATATTTGCATTTTCCTGATTTATTCTGAATCTTTCCAACACAGTTAATGTAAGAAGAGATCCTTCAAAGACTAATCCAAACCTTAAAGAATTATAAACCAAGAAATTTGAGGAAAAAACTCCATAATCCCGTAACTGATAAATAATAGCACAAAGAAACATTATGAAAAATGCACTAAGAAAATATTTTGAAGGCATGTAATCTTTGTTATAATAGGTAATAGACGCGATAATAATTAATATATGAACCATAGTGAATATAACCGAAAGCCCTATTACTGTGACAATTAAATAAGGATATCCCAGGAAATAAAAAAAAGCAAATATCATAGATAATACTTTACAAATTATAAATATTTTATTTAGTCTTTTTCTTTTTGTGGGCGTTTCAAGAAATATCTGAGAGAATGATAAAATAAAATATATGGCAGCCAGCGGAGTTAAAATCTTTATTGCTGAGCAGTATTTTGATAGCCAATGACTTGTTAGTTGACAAAAATAACCGTCTATGGCAAAAATACATAAGCCCATAAACAACATATATAAAGTAGAGTATAAATTAATGATATCTTTCGAAACGAAAAATAAATAAAGATGAAACAGAATGAAGAAAATAAATAAGCCGTTTATCAATCCAACGAAAAATTCATCCTGACTGTTAATTTTTTCAAAATACTCTTTATGATTCAATGAAATAGGGATAAAATTAGCATCTCCTTCATTAAATGATTTAATATAGTAAGTATAGGATTTACCCGGATTTAAATTCAGATTAAATACATAATTTTTATTATAAATTTCTCTGGTATCAATTTTTGTGCTCTCACCAGTTTCTATAATTTTTGTTAATTCCGAATCATAAAATTCATGGAATGCAACCAGATTTAAATCTGGATTTGAAATATTTATTATATAATTCAGAGGTTTCGTGGATATGTTTTTAATTATAAACTTAAGCCAGATATTATCAGCAGTTAATCCAAAATTAAGTGTAGGTTTTTCATTCTTTTTAAACTTTAAACCGCTTTCTTTATTTATTAAATCGTCAATCTCGTATTTGTTCGATTTATCTATCAGAACATATATCTTATCAAGAATCTCGACTTCTTCTATTTTATCCTTGATAAAAATCGTATCATATCCATGAACTGGTTTAAATATCAATAAAAAAATAATATGGAAACAAATTAAAAACCTTCTCATGTTATACCTGATAGAATTTTAACCTTTTAATATTATACATTTAATTTACGAAAAAAAATTAACAATCCTAGTGTTACCTATTCTAATTAAAATGTAATATGTTAGTTATCCTGTACTTTGTAATAAAAACCATATTTATTGGTAAATCCATTAATTATTATTAAATTAAAATAATAAAAAATAAGTTATAAGCTTGCTATTAAATATTTGTATTATGATAATTACCGGATAACGAATTGATGAGAAATCAAGATGCTGATAGTCATGAAAGAAAGGTTTTGATTACTGGGATATCTAAAGGAATTGGAAAAGCCATAGCAAATACCTTGTCAATAAACGGTTACAAAGTAACAGGTACTTGCCAGACTCCAAGTAAAATCAAAGAAAGGATTGTGGGTGTAAAATATATTCAATTGGATTTGAATGATAAATATTCAATCGTTAATTCTATTGAAGCAGCGGGAGATATTGATATCTTAATAAATAATGCAGGGATATGCCAGTTCGGACCAGCGGAAGAAATTCCAGTTGATAAATACAGAGAATTATTTGAAGTAAATTTTTTTGGTCTAATTCAATTAACCCAGGCTTTTATTCCTGCAATGAGAAAAAAAAAGCATGGATTTATTATAAATATAGGATCTTTAGCGGATCAATTCCCTATACCATTTCAATCGGGTTATGTGGCTTCAAAATATGCGCTTTTCGGTTTTAGCTGGTCTTTAAGAATGGAACTCTTAAAATATGGTATAAAGGTTGTACTAATAGAACCTAATGATATAAATACAACTTTGAAACCTGAGGTTTTTATTAACACTAATTCAGGATACAAAACATTAGCCAACATTGCTCTGGATACCCAATTGAATAATATGCTTAAAGCGCCGGGGCCTGAAATTGTTGCAAAAAAAGTTTTACATGTGATTAAAAAAAAGAAACCCAAAGCATCCTACACAATAGGAAGAATGGATTCATTTGTTGTATTCCTAAAAAGATTCTTATCTGGTAAACAAATAGAAAAAATTGTTAAAAGTACTTACAAACTTAATAAATAATGAAATGATTAATGAACAAATAAAAGATATTCAAGAGATTGTAAAACAAATGCAAAAGAGGGGATGCGTCCTCCAATATCTGGAAGATAAAACGTTTAACGGAAGATCCATAATAATTAATGGGAAAAAACTTCTTCATTTTGCCAACTGTAGTTATCTGGGCCTTGAGACAAATAAAGAAATTAAAGAAAGTTCTCATAAAGCAACGAATTCTCATGGATCCCAATTCTCATGTTCACGTGTATTATTATCTTCACCTTTATATAAAGAACTTGAAGACCTCTTGTCTAAAATATTTCCGGGATTTATTGTTGTAACACCAACAACAACATTAGGTCATTGTTCTGTTTTACCTATAATGATCCAGAAGAATGATGCAATAATTCTAGATACTTTTGTACACAACAGCGTTCGTATGGCAAGTCAACTCTGCAAAGCTAACGGGACATTCATAATTTTAGCCAGGCATAATGATATTAAGCATGTTAAATATCTGGTTTACCGTTTGAAAAAAGATGGCTATAATAACATATGGTATTGTGCTGATGGTATCTATAGTATGCATGGTGATAAACTGAAAATTAAAGAACTTGCCCATTTGCTTGATGAAGAAGAAAACTTTTATGCTTATGTTGATGATGCACATGGTGTAAGCTGGACAGGGAAAAACGGTTCGGGCTTTGTGATAGGTGAGTACGGACTTCATCCCAAAATGATAATTGCCATATCATTTGCGAAATCATTTGCTGCATGCGGAGGAGCTTTGATTTTTCCAAAAGAAGAATGGGCTCAGTTAATCCGTATGACTGGTCAGACTATGATTTTTTCCGGGCCAATTTCACCACCTATATTAGGAGCATTAATTGGATCAGTAAAAATTCATTTATCTGATAATATTAAAATTTATCAACAAGAAATTTTGGAATTAATTAAATATTTTCGGGAGAAATGTAAAACTATGGAACTGCCTTTATATACAAAAGATGAAACACCCATACAAATGATAAAGATTGGTGATCCTAAGTTGACTTACTTAATACTAGAAGAATTAACAAAAAAAGGAATTTATACAACTGCGGCAGTATATCCTGCTGTTTCCCCCGAAGATGCAGGAATCCGGATTACCCTTACACGACATATTAAAAAAGGAGATATAGACATACTCATAGATGAAATGCAGAAAATATTTGTTAATAAATTTAAAAATATAATGACCACGTAAATACATTTATTTATAAGAAACGTACATAGCGGCTAGTTGTCCCGATATCCATCGGGATTCTCAGATTTTTAAATAATTTATCTTTTGCTAGTTAAAAATTTTAAACGGATGAACACTGAAATAAAAAATAAAGTACAAAATATTCTGGAAAAAATAACAGGTGTCAAAATCAAAAATTTTGATTTCAATAGTGATATTCAATCACAAATTACCTTTGATTCAATAATGATAGTAGAATTATTCTCAGTTTTGGAAAATGAGTTGGCAGTAGAATTGCCCTTATCTATGATGAATGCAAAAAGTGCAAAAGAATTCATAGAACTTCTTGAAATAGAGTTAAATAAGAAAGCGTAACACAGCATATTTCATTTAATAACATAATTAT
>CAZBUF010000488.1:0-7346 GCA_964495025.1 uncultured Bacteroidales bacterium
ATGCCAGCAGAAATACCTGATGTCTTTTCCGATAACCTGTAAAAATGACAAGGAACTAAGGATTAATTTACTGAAGGGCTATTGTGACGAACAGTTCAGAATTGATACAAAACATGATCCTGAAAAATACTGGGAAGTGACAGACAGAACTACCGGCGAGGTGATAGATTCTGACACCTGGCAGTATTCGGGAAAGGATGGCGGGGTTGTTATTCAAAACCCCCGGGAATGGCATGTATACACAGTCAATTTTCTTGTATACCAGATATGGGAAACAACATCGATGTATAATTATATCACCAACAACTGGAAAGGTGAACATCAGATGGGGATTGACCCGCGCCAGCCGGACACAGGAAAGCATCTCCTCGGATATCTGGATAACTGGCTGAAGACACATCCTCAGACTGATTATGTTCGTTTCACTTCAATGTTCTACCAGTTTCCGCTTATAAAAAATGAAAACAGGGAAAACATCTTTCTTGACTGGAGCGGATATCTTGATCCCATGAGTGCTCTGGCTATGGATGAATTCGAAAAGAAAAAAGGGTATAGGCTGCGCAGCGAACATATAATAGACCAGGGATACTTTAATGCAACTTACAGGGTTCCTGAAAAACCATTCATGGACTGGATACAGTTTACTCAGGAATTTGTGCGGGACTATACAAAGAAATGTGTTGATAAGGTCCATACTGCCGGTAAAAAAGCAATACTATTTTTCTGTGACCACTGGATTGGAACAGAACCTTATGTTGATGGATTTGAAGAGCTTGGTTTTGACGGCATTGTCGGGCCATGCCTTAGTGGTGTGGAGCTGAGAAGAATTTCCGATGTTCCGGGAAATATGTTTAAGGAAGTGAGGCTTTATCCTTATTTCTTCACGGTGAATCTTCAGGATGAGCCGGTTTTTAAAGGAAGCGGCAATCCCGTTAAAGAATGTAAAAAATGGTGGAAAAACGTAAGAAGGGCGTTGCTGAGATGCTGCGTGGATCGTATCGGATTTGGAGGTTACCTTGATCTTGCTGTCAGGTATCCCGATTTTCTGGATTATGTTGAAGAACTGGCCGATGAATTTCGAACTGTGCTTCACAGAACAGGTAAAACCAGGCCTTATGTCCTGGGAAAGAAAGTTGCGATATTGGATTGCTGGGGTAAGGCCCGTTCCTGGATGCATAATGATAACTGGCCGCAGGGACATATTCCTGAATTCCTGAGCGGCTTCCAGGCAGATATTGAATTTATTGGTTTTGATGATATCCGTCAAAACGGTGTCGGGAAAGATATTGGGATCATAATCAATTGGGGCTGCGCGGGAAGTGCCTGGAGTGGTGGTAAACATTGGGCCGATCCAAAGATTGTTGAAGAAATCAGGAAGTGGGTCGATAAGGGAGGTGGCTTTATCGGTGTTGAAGATCCCACAGCTTATGAATATCAGGGACGGTTTTTTCAGCTGGCAGATGTTCTTGGAGTAGAAAAGGAAGTCGGTAACAAACTTGCATGGGCAAAGAATGTCCGTCCTGAAATGAATAGAAATCATTTCATACTGAATGACAATACAGAGGATATCGATACCGGGGCTGTAAATTCAACAGTGTACCTTGTCAGCGGGGATGCTGAATTGCTGGCAGGGACTCATGATGCCGTTCACCTGTCAACCAACATTTTTGGTAACGGAAGGGCTGTATATTTTGCAGATTACATACATAATGCTATGAATATGCGTATTCTGCACCGGGCAATTCTTTGGGCATCACGACAAGAAGGGGGGTTAACAAGATGGTTCAGCTCCGATATACATACGGATTGTGCTTTTTACCCTGAAGTTGAGGAATTTGTGGTCATGAATAATTCTGAGCAGATACGTGAAACGACCGTATATAACGCAACCGGAAAATCAGTAAGACTTTTTTTAAATCCCATGGAGATGAGATGGTTTACTTTAACCAGGCTTAATCATCTGTGTAAATAATAACATGAAGTAATTTATGATTGCAAACAGAGATAATAAAATAATATTCGGAGGAGACTATTTTCCCGAACAATGGCCTGAAGAAGTGTGGCAGGAGGATATTCGCCTGATGAAGGAGGCCGGAGTGAATATGGTGAGTATTGCCATCTTTGCCTGGGCTCTGCTGCAGCCGGATGAGGAAACCTTCACTTTTGGCTGGCTTGATAAAATAATGAACATCCTGGCAGAAAATGATATTGATGTTTGCCTGGGAACATCTACCGCAGCACAACCTAACTGGTTAACCCGAAAGTATGACGATATTCTGCTTGTCAGGGAATCAGGCCAACGGATTACATACGGTTCAAGACAGACTTATTGTAGCAACAGCCATAGTTATCGAAAAGCAATCAAAAGATTAGCTAAGGAAATGGCGGTTCGTTATAAGGGACATAAAGCGCTGAAATTATGGCACATCAATAATGAATATGCAAATAAGAATAGTATGTGTTTCTGCGATAACTGTAAAAAAGGGTTTCAGCAATGGTGCAGGAAAAAATATCAGACGCTTGATAACCTTAATGAGTGCTGGGGTACTGTTTTCTGGAGTGAGAAATATTTGAGCTGGGAAGAAATAAATACACCCCGGGCCAGTGCCGGAGGACGTAATGCAACAAAACTGCTGGATTACAAACGGTTTTTAAGTGATTCTTTTTTTAGTCTTTATATGGAAGAATATAATGTGATAAAAGAAATAACACCTGACATTCCTATAACTACTAATTTTGAGGGGGATTGGAGTAAATTCGATCATTCCCTGTTTAAAAACAATCTGAATATAGTCTCTTTGAACAGTTATCCCGACCCCAATGATCCTGATTCCAGAAAAATAGCAGCACTCAGATATTCTATGATGCGTTCTTTACTGGGCAAGCCATTCATGTTGATGGAACAGGCTCCTTCACAGGTTGACTGGTACCCCGTAAATATTAACAAACGTCCGGGAATGATGCGTCTTTGGAGCTATCAGGCAATTGCACATGGCTCGGATTCTGTAATGTATTTCCAGTGGAGGGCTTCAAAAAAGGGCGCTGAAAAATACCACAGCGGTATGATTCCACACTATGGCGAAAACTCCCGGGTGTTCAAAGAGATTTGTGCTTTGGGAAAGGAATTGAATAAGCTAAATGATCTTGCAGGTTCAAATATAGATTCAAAAGTTGCTGTTCTTATGGATAATGATTCATGGTGGACAATTGATAATCCATATGGAAGCGGAAACAAATCTCTTGACAATGAGGTTTTCTGGGCAGCCAACGGACAACCATTTCCTTCTGTCCTGATCAGCTATTTCAGCGAGATGCAATACTATTTTAACACCTTCTATAATTTGAACGTACCTGTCGACATTATCCCTTTTGATTATGATTTTTCAAAATATAAAATCGTTATAACTCCCCTTTTGCATATGATCAAACCGGGCTTTAAAAAAGCAGTGGAGGATTTTGTCAGGGGTGGCGGCACGTTTATCACAACTTATTTTTCAGGTATCATTGATCAGCATACCGGCGTATTTCCGGGAGGATACCCCGGCCCGGTTAAAGATGTGCTTGGAGTGGAAGTTGAAGAATATGACCCTCTGCCTTTGGAAGGGAAAAATATCATTAAGACAACAGCAGATCTAAAAGGTTTTAAGAATGAATATGGATGTACCTTGTGGTGTGATGTGGTTCATGCCACAACTGCCAAAACCCTGGCTGCTTTTGGTGAGGATTATTATGCAGGTTTTCCATGCATAACAGAAAACATATTTGGTTCCGGGAAGGCATACTATATTGCCACACGGCCGGACAAAGCATTTATGAAGGATTTTGTTAACATGATTTTAACGGATCAGGGATTCAAAGGTCATCAATTACCTGAAGATGTTGAACTGGTTACCCGTTCAAAAGAGGGGAAAAACTTTGATTTTTATTTAAACCACGGTGACAGGGAATTGGAAATCAAATTGCCTGAAGGCAAGTATGAAGATATAATAACACAAACCATTAATGAAAATATTTTACATCTTGTAAAATACGGAGTTGCCATATTAAAGAAAATTGATCATGATGAAAATTAAAACAGTTGCAGGTTCGTCAGATACAAAACAAAGTATGCAAAAGAACGAAAAAACCTTATTAAAAGATAAGGTGCCTTTTTGGGAAAAAGTAGCGTTGGGTGGGGGAGCATTCAGCAATATGTTTGGTTATATCGGTGTAAATACGGTTGCCAGAACTGCATATATAATGATCCTGGGATTGAATGCAGCGTGGATAGGTGTAGCATTGACAATTCCAAGACTTTGGGATGCATTTTCCGATCCTCTGATGGGTAAGATTTCTGATAATTTTCATTCCCGGTGGGGACGACGCCGGCCATTTATCGTTGCCGGGGCCATATTAATGGGGATCGTATTCGGCCTGATATGGATGGTCCCTGAAGCATGGACCCCTACAGTAAAAATAATCTACTTTATTCTTATGCAGATTGTCTTCTATACCTGTTATACTATTTTTGCCGTGCCATTTAAAGCCTTAACATACGAGATGACGCCTGACTACAACGAGCGTAACAGCGTCATGGCGTATGCTGCCTTTTTCCACAAACTGGCAGAATTTTTATACGAATGGATTATTCCACTGGCTGCGGTTATAAGCTCGGCATATTTTGTAACAAGACTGCCGGAAGGCAGTAAAGTGGAAATGACAGGCATCATTATCGTGGCATGGGTAGTTGGATTGGTAATCATGGCTGGTGCAGGTATGATCCCGGGACTATTGGTACGTGAACGTTTTGCGAAAAAAACAGAACACCAGGAAAAAGTAAAGCTGCTTGAAACCACGAAAGAAGCATTCAGGAACCGGCCCTTCCTGATTCTGGTCACCATTATTATGTTAAACATGCTGGCCGGGATCCTTGCTTCAAACATTGACCATTTTGTCATGATCTATTATATGGCAGACGGCGATATTGCACTCGGCAGTATATGGAAGGGGCTGCTATCATCCGGTTATGCTGTTTCGGGGTTTGCCTTTATTCCTATTATTACATGGTTTGCAAATAAATACGGGAAAAAAAATGCCCTCTACTTTGTTTACACATTAACTGTTATTGGTGGTGTCATGAAATGGTATATTTTTCAGCCCGGCCATAACATTATATTTGTTGGCACAGTAGCAATTGATCCTGTTATTCTGATCGATCCGCTTCTCTGCGGACCCATGTGGGTCGCAGTGAAGATTTTGCTTGAATCCATGATGGCGGATATCTGTGATGAAGATGAATTACGTTATGGCAAACGGCGGGAAGGTATTTTTGGTGCGGTATTTACATGGCTGGAGAAAACAGCATTATCTCTGGCCGCATTGGCAGTTGGTTTCAGCATTGCTCTTGCCGGTTTTAACAGTGAACTGGGCGGAGCCCAGGATCCGAAAACATTTCTGATCATGCGCCTGTTTTTGTCGGGGGCACCATCATTAACAGCATTATTTGCCATCATTGCTTTAAGATTCTATCCTATTTCTGCCGAACGTGCCCGCGAAACACGTCGCAAACTTGAAGAAAGGAGAGGGAAGGTTGGCTGATGATAAAGATAAATACTAATTAAAAGCTTTAATACAGGCTAAAAATTATAAATATAAAGACGCAGGATTGATGCAAAAACAAAAAATAAAGAAACTAACTTCTTTGTCAATAGGAATATTGTTATTATTTTTTATTGTAAACTGTCACCCTTCGGGAGATGATGGTTCTGCAATTGAAATACTGGGCAATAACGGATTCAATTATGCCCGTATACGCCTGCTTGTTGATCCCCCGGGAGATCACGGATTAAATCAGGACCTGGACTATGTTATCTCAACTGCTCAGGAAGCCAGGAGTAACGGCATGAAAATACTTTTGGTTTTCTTTTATTCTGACTGGTGGTGTAATCCCGGACAGAACAGGAAACCCGATTCATGGAGCGATAACATAGATAGTCTGGAAGGCCATATATACAACTACACAAGGGATGTGCTTATATCAATGAATAATGAGGGTGTTTTACCTGATATGGTCCAGGTTGGAAACGAGGTCAATGACGGAATATGCTGGGCTCCCGGGAGCATAAGCCAATCAGGCTGGTCGAATTTTGTCAGGCTGACCAATGCGGCGTACAACGCGGTTAGAAGTGTTTCCCCATCCATACAGGTTCTTATGCAGTACGCCGGCATAGGAGACCAGGCCGTCTCCTGGTATCAGAGTTATACGGGTAATGGCGGGCATATGGATGTGATAGGAATATCATTTTATGAAATGTGGCATGGAACTATGAACACGGCTGTTTCGACCTTAGACTCTCTGAGAGATTTATACGGCTTGGACCTCTACATCGTTGAAACAGCGGCTTACTGGAAACCAAGCGAGGGAGGAAACTCAACTTCTTATCCTCATACCAAACAGGGACAATATGATTTCTTATTTGATCTGGCCGGGGCAATTCAGAATATACCGCGTGTGAAAGGTCTCTTTTACTGGGGGGCCGCCTGGACCCAGGCTGATAAATGGCTCGTTGCACCGGACTGGAATGATGATGATGCAGGCTGCCGCGGACTCTTCGATAATGACGCGCAGGCTAATCCGGCCATAAAAGCCATTAATGATGCCGGCGGATTACAAGTCATTGGAGCAGATATCTCAGAAGCCCGGTATGCCGCAACCAATGGGGTAAGTTATTCTCGATAGTTGATTTTTGGCAATAATCGTTACTTTAAACTCTCAACTGCAATTATTGCATCATCCGGTTTTTGAGAAATAATTTGCAGAACATCACCTTTAAGATTCTCAGAAACGGCAGTCAGGCGAATATTCCCGCTTTTTTCAGTTGATCGGACGACAGTCAGCGCCAGACCGTTAAAAGTGTTGCGTTGTTTGCTTTTCATCTGAGTTTTGTCCTGGGGATTGCCATTATCAGTGCCGGCCAGTATTCCTTCACCCTCAACCTTAAACTCTACCAGGTTATTCGCATCCGGAACAACTAATCCTTTTTCGTCAATGATTTCGACTTTGATATTTGCAATATCCTGTGCATCTGCAGTGATAACGTTTCTGTCAGCCGATAAGCGTATAGCAGAAGGACCGGATGTTGTAAGGATTTCTTTGGTGCAGACAACTTTACCCCCTTTTTTGCCGGTTACTTTTAAAGTGCCCTGTTCATAAGGCACGTCCCATGAAAGGTGCAGGTCTGATGTGGTCGCGTTAATAAATGGCCGGTCATAAGTAATCCAGCTGCCGGAATTGCCCTGCTGCGGAAATACAAAAGATTTCACACCGAAAGATTTGCCGTTCAGGAAAAGTTCAACGCTATCGCATT